>NZ_JBBDQW010000072.1:112958-190536 GCF_040905785.1 Tistlia sp. | reverse complement strand
CTGCAGGCGCGCGACGACGTCGAGGTCGCTGTCAGCTTCTCGCGGCAGAGCGAATACGCGGAGGCCATGCGGGCGCTGGAGCTGCCGTCCTTCGAGGTCGACAGCGACGGGAGCGCGCGGGGCCGGGCCAGCGACTTCCTGCGCCTGCCCTTGTTGCGCCGGCGCCTGGCCCAGTTCCTGCGCGCCCAGGAGATCGACCTGGTGGTGGCGACCACGAGCTATCTCTGGGCGCCCCTGGTCGTGCCGGCACTCAGGCGTACGGGAGCCCTCTACTGCCTGGTCACCCACGGCGCGGAGCCGCATCCCGCCGACTCGGGCCGGCTGCGCCGCTGGTCCCTGTCCCGGGACATCGCCCAGGCCGACGCCCTGGTCGCGCTCAACCGTCACGTCGCGGGGCGGCTGCAGGAGGTGCGCCCCGACCTGCCCGCCGAGCGCAGCGCGGTCATTCCGCTCGGCAGCTTCTCCTTCGGCGACCGCCCCCATACGCCCCGCGCCCTGCCGCAGGATCGCACGATCGAGCTGCTCTTCTTCGGCCGGCTGCTGGAGCACAAGGGCGTCGACATCCTGGCCGCGGCCTACCGCCTGCTGCGCCGCCGCTACGGCACCCGCATCCGGCTGACCATCGCCGGGCTCGGCGAGGAGGGCGAGTACGGGCCGCTGCTCGCCAACCTGCCCGGCCTGCACTGGGAGAACCGCTGGATCACCGAGGAGGAGATCGGCGCCATGCTGGACGAAGCCGACATCCTGCTCCTGCCCTACCGCGATGCCAGCCAGTCCGGCGCCCTGGCGGCGGCCGAGTACGCCGCCCTGCCCGCCGTCTCGACGCCGGTCGGCGGACCGGCCGAGGATATCGAGACCTATGGCAACGGCGTCGTCGCCAAGGCGGTCGAGGGCGAGGCCTTCGCCCAGGCGGTCGTCGAGCTGATCCGCTCGCCTGGTCTCTACGAGCGCTGCTCGGAGGCCGCGCTGGACGCGGCGCTGGGACCGAAATCCTGGGACGCGCTGGCCGGTCTCTACGTCGGCTTCGCCCAGCAGCTGCTCGGCGAGAGGGAGCGCTGAAGCCGAAGCGGGCGCTTCACTCGGCGCCGCGCGACACCGGGTAGGCCTCGAGGGGCGGCAGATAGCCGTCCGGCAGCGCCGCCAGGCGCGGCAGCGCCGCATCCTTCTGCGAGACCGTGGGCTCGGCGGTCGGCCACTCGATGCCGATCTCGGGATCGTCCCAGGCGACGCCGGCTTCCGCGCCGGGCGCGTAGAAGTCGGTGCACTTGTAGGCGAAGAGGGCCTCCTCGCTGGTCACGCAGAAGCCGTGGTGGAAGCCGGGCGGGATCCAGAGCTGCCGGGCGTTGTCCGCCGAAAGCAGAACCGCCACCCACTTGCGGAAGCTCGGCGAGTCGGGGCGCAGGTCGACCGCCACGTCGAAGACCTCCCCGAGCAGGACCTGCACGAGCTTGCCCTGGGCCCGCGGATGCTGCAGGTGCAGCCCCCGCAGCACGCCCTTGGCCGAGCGGGAGACGTTGTCCTGGACGAAGGGCAGGTCGATGCCGGCCTCGGCGTAGCGACGCGCGTTCCAGCTTTCCATGAAGGCGCCGCGCCCGTCGCGGAAGACCTGCGGCTCGACCAGCAGGACGCCCGGCAGGGCGGTTTGCGAAACGTTCACGCGCTTTCTCTCCCCCGATAGTCGGCGCACAGAACTAGCGTCCGATCGCGCGCCTGTCCATGCGGGCGGGTGCGGGGCCGAGCCCTCGCGCGCGCTCTAGGACACCACGAAACGCGGCGCGACCGACAGCACGGCCGCCGCCTCCGAGACCGTGCGGCGCACGATCTCGGAGGCGGGCAGGGACTCCCGGATCAGGTCGACCGCCTCGCCGGCCCAGACCACCCGGGACGACAGGTCGTCGGCCTCGTCGGCCCGACGGTAGGCCTCGCGCTCGGCCTCGAGGACCGCGCCGGCCAGCTCCGATTCGCGGCCGCGCCAGCGCTCGGTCAGCGCGTTGCGCAGGGCGTGGCCGCCGTAACCGCCCGGCCATTCCGGCCCGCGGACCCGATCGAAGACGCCGGTGAAGACGGTGTCGTCGCCGCGGCCTTCGGCGAGTGCCTGCTTGACGGCCTGGGGCGCGACCGCCTCCTCGGCGGCGTAGAAGCGCGTGCCCATGAGCACGCCGGCGGCGCCGAGCATCAGCGCCGCCGCGAGGCCGCGCCCGTCGCCGATGCCGCCGGCCGCCACCACCGGCACCGGCGCCACCGCCTCGACCGCCGCCCGCACGAAGCCCAGGGTGCCGCGGCCGACGCGGCCGTGGCCGCCGCCGTCCTGGCCCTGGGCGACGATGACGTCTGCGCCGAGCGCCGCCGCCTGCTCGGCCTCCTCGAGCCGCTGGACCTGGCAGATCAGCCGGGCGCCGGCCTCCTTGATCGCGGCGACGTGGGTCCCGGGATCGCCGAAGGACAGCATGACCGCCGCCGGACGGTGCGCCAGCGCCCGCGCCAGGGCCTCGGGCTGCCGGTCGAGCGCCCAGGTGATGAAGCCGATGCCGACGCGGCCGTTGCCGGCCTCGTGGAAGGCCGGATCGACCCAGCGGGGATCGGCATAGCCGCCGCCGAGCAGCCCCAGGCCGCCGGCCTCGGTCACCGCCGCCGCCAGACGCCCGCCGCTGATCGCGGCCATCGGCGCCAGCAGGATCGGGTGCTCGATACCGAGCAGGTCGGTCAACGCTGTCCTGAGGCGGGGCATGGCTCTGTCCTTACGGCTTCCGACCCGAGTTTCAGCTCCTGGCGTCCGCGAGGCGCGCCAGGGGCTTCTCGTCGATCGGCAGGTGAACGATGGCGGCGAGCAGGCCGAAGCCGACCCCGGCCCACCAGACCGGATCGTAGCTGCCGGTCGCGTCGTAGAGGTAGCCGCCGAGCCAGACGCCGGAGAAGCTGCCGAGCTGGTGGCTGAGGAAGACCACCCCGAACAGCGTCGCCATGTAGCGGATGCCGAATATCTGGCCGACGATGCCGGTGGTCAAAGGCACGGTCGACAGCCAGAGCAGGCCCATCGAGGCCGAGAACAGGTAGATCGTCCACTCGGTCTTGGGCGCCAGCATCAGGCCGGTGATCGCGATGGCGCGCAGGAAGTAGATGCCGGCGAGACCGCACTTCTTGCTCCAGCGCTGGCCGAAGGCGCCCGAGCCGAAGGAGCCGATGATGTTGCAGGCGCCGATCAGCGCCAGCGCGATGGCGGCGACCGAGCCGGTCAGGCCGAGGTCCTTGATGTAGGCCGGGAAGTGCACGGTGATGAAGGCGACGTGGAAGCCGCAGACGAAGAAGCCGAGGGTCAGCAGCATGAATCCGCGATGCCCGACCGCCTCGCGCACCGCCTGTCCCAGGGTCTGCTCGAACTGCGGCCCGACGCCGCCGGCCGCCTTCGGCAGGATGAAGGCGAGCGGGATGATGAAGAGTGTGCTGGCGGCCAGCAGCAGCAGCGCGTTGTACCAGCCGAAGCTGTTGATGAAGGCCTGGCCGAGCGGCGAGAAGACGACCTGCCCGAAGGAGCCGGCGGCCGTGCCCAGGCCGAGCGCGAAGGAGCGCCGCTCCGGCCCGACGACCTTGGCCATGGCGGCGAGCGCCAGGGAAAAGGCCGTGAAGGCGACGCCGAGGCCGGTCAGCACGCCGCCGGTCAGATGCAGCATGGCGCCGGAGTCGGCCTCGGCCATGCCCCAGACGCCCAGGGCATAGGCCACCGCCCCGAGGGCGAGCACCCGGGAGGCGCCGTAGCGGTCGGCGAGCGCGCCGGCGACCGGCACGCCGAGGCCCCACAGCAGGTTCTGGATCGCGAGCGCGAGGCCGAAGGTCTCGCGGCTCCAGCCGTGGGCCTCGGTCATCGGCTCCAGGAACAGCCCGAAGACGGAGCGCACGCCGAAGCCGACCATGGCGATCAGGCAACCGGCGACGATCACGACCAAGGGCGTGCGCCAGCCGGGGCCGGCTCGATGATCGACGGTGGTAGCCATGCCTTGCTCCCGAGGGGTTCCGGGCCTGAGGGTGCCCGGGGCAGGCGGTCTCGATACGACGGCCGCCCGCGCCGGTAAAGTGCGCAGCCGCCGGTGGCGCGGCATACCACCTGTGCGGAGCCGGCAAAGCCACCCGTCGTTCCCGCGCGGCGCAGGGGGCCGAAGATCTTGACTTATCGGGACCCGCCGTCACTCTTCGCGCGTTCGCTTCCGATACAGAAGGAAGGCAGGTCTCCGCGCCATGGTGCGCCTCTACCCGGTGATTCTCTCCGGCGGCTCCGGCAGCCGCCTCTGGCCGCTGTCGCGCCAGTCGAACCCGAAGCAGCTGCTGCCGCTGGTCGGCTCGCAGACCCTGCTCGAGGCGACCCTGCGCCGCGTCGCGGCCGGCGACGCCTTCCAGCGCCCGACCCTGGTGGTCAACGCCGAGCACCGCTTCGCGGTCGCCGAGCAGGCGCGCCTGGCCGGCGCGGAGCCGCGCGCGATCCTGCTCGAGGCGGTCGGCCGGAACACGGCGCCCGCCATCACCTGCGCCGCGCTCGACCTGCTGGCCGAGGACCCCGAGGCGATCCTGCTGGTGCTGCCCTCCGACCACCTGATCCAGGACGCCGAGGCCTTCGGGCGCGCCGTCGCCACGGCCGGCGCGGCGGCGGCCGGGTCCGCGCGCATCATGACGCTGGGCATCGCGCCCGACCGCCCGGAGACCGGCTACGGCTGGATCGAGAAGGGCGGCGGCCTGGACGGCCTGGCCGACGCCTTCGAGGTCGCCCGCTTCAAGGAGAAGCCAGACGTCGAGACCGCCGCGGCCATGCTGGCCGACGGCCGGCATCTGTGGAACGCCGGCATCTTCGTACTGCCGGCGGCCCGCGTCGTCGGCGAGCTGGAACGGCTCGAGCCTGAGCTGGTCGCGCACTGCCGCGCCGCGCTGGAGCGGGCGGCGACCGACATCGACTTCACCCGCCTGGACCCCGAGGCCTTCGCCCAGGCGCGCTCCGTCTCCTTCGACTATGCGCTGGTCGAGCGGGCGGAGGCGGTCGGCACGGTCGCGGTCGAGATGGGCTGGTCGGACCTCGGCAGCTTCGACGCGCTCTACGCCGTCACCGAGACCGACGAGGCGGGCAACGCCGCGGTCGGCCGCACCGCGCTGGTCGACGCGCGCAACTGCCACGTCCGCTCGGCCGGACGGCTGGTCACCGTGCTCGGCCTCGAGAACGTGCTCGTCGTGGAGACCGACGACGCCGTGCTGGTCGCCGACCGCACGCGCGCCCAGGACGTCAAGCAGCTGGTCGAGAAGCTGAAGGCCGAGGCCTTCCCGGAAGCCACCCAGGGCAGCAAGTGGCACCGGCCCTGGGGCTGGTTCCAGACCATCGACCTGGGCGAGCGCTTCCAGGTCAAGCGCATCTCGGTCAACCCCGGCGCCAGCCTCAGCCTGCAGATGCACCATCACCGGGCCGAGCACTGGATCGTGGTCAGCGGCACCGCCCAGGTCGGTCGCGAGAACGAGACCTTCCTGCTCGCGGAGAACGAAAGCACGTACATCCCCCTCGGCCAGCGGCACCGCCTGATCAATCCCGGCCGCGTGCAGCTGGAGATGATCGAGGTGCAGTCCGGGGCATACCTGGGCGAGGACGACATCGTGCGCTTCGACGACAACTACGGCCGCCAGTAGCAGCCGAGGCTCCGTCCTCCCCGCCCGGGCGGACGACGTCGGCGCCGGACCGCGGAACCCCGGAGGTTCGCAGCCCGTTCCTCTGCGAGGAGGGGCGCGCATGGAAGACAGCCGCAGAGGTGGTGCGGGCGACGGGGCTTGGCCGGCAGCAAAGGGCGAGATAGCGGCGCGGATCCGCTCGCACGATTGGCGTGCGACTCCGCTCGGCCCGATCAAGGCCTGGCCGCAAAGCCTGCGCACCGCAGTCGACCTGGTGCTCGCAAGCGCCCTGCCCAGCATCCTGGCCTGGGGGCGGGAGTTGACGGTCTGCGCCTACAACCACGCCTACGCCCCCTTGCTCGGTGACCGGTCTGGGCCCTTCGGGAGCCCTCTCAGGGAGGTCTGGCTCGAGCCGTGGGAAGTCGCAGGGCCGCGGATCGAGGCTGCCTTCGCCGGCGAGCCTGCCCCCTTCCAGACCCTGGCCCTGGATCTGACGCGCGAGGGGCGAAGGGAGCCGGCCTGGTTCGATTCCGGCCTCGCCGGCGTACGGGACGAAGCCGGCGCCCTGGCCGGCGTGCTGGGCACCCTGATCGAGACCACGCCGCTCCACCAGGCCCTGGCGGAGCGCGGGCGCCACCTCTCGGCCCTGGCCGCCCGCGAGGCGACCAAGAGCGTCCTGCTGCGCCTCGGCGACGCTTTGCGATCATTGTCCGATGCCGCCCAAGTCCAGAAGGTGGCGGCGCACCTGCTGGGCGAGCACCTCGAGGCGAGCCGCGTGCAGTATGCCGAGGTGCTCGACGACCAGACGACGGTGGAGGTGCGCGCCGACTTCCATCGCCAGGATGTCCCCGTTCTCCTCGGGCGCCGCACGATCGACGCCTTCGGTCCCTTCGTGTCGAGGATCCTGAAGTCGGGCCGGACCCTGAAGACCGACGACAACAGCCTGCTCCCGGGAGCCCGCGAGGCAGAGCAAGCCGCCTACGCCGCGGCGGGCGTGCGCGCCAACGTCAGCGTGCCGCTGGTCAAGGGCGGCCGGCTGGCGGCCTTCCTGACGGTGCACCAGGCGGAGCCGCGGCACTGGACCGACCAGGAGGTCGGCCTGATCGAGGAGGTCGCAGAGCGCACCTGGGAGGCGACCGAGCGGGCGCGGGCCGAAACCGCGCTGCGCGAAAGCGAGACCCGCTACCGTACCCTCTTCGACTCGATCGACGAGGGCTTCTGCATCATCGAGATGCTCTACGACGCGCAGCAGCGGCCGGTGGACTACCGCTTCCTGGAGGTCAACGCCGCCTTCGAGCGCCAGACCGGGCTCCCCGACGCCGTCGGCAAGACGATGCGGTCCTTGGCGCCGCGGCACGAGCAGCACTGGTACGACGCCTACGGCCGCATCGCCCTTAGCGGCGAGCCCGAGCGCTTCGAGCTGAGCGCCGCCGAGCTCGGCCACTTCTACGACGTCTACGCCTTCAGGATGGGACGCCCGGAGGAGCACAGGGTCGGCGTGCTGTTCCAGGACATCAGCGAGCGCAAGCGCGCCGAGGAGCACCGCAGCCTGTTGATCCACGAACTGAACCACCGGGTGAAGAACACGCTCGCGATCGTGCAGTCCTTCGCCCACCAGACCTTCCGGGGCGACAAGGTACCCGACAGGCTGCTGGAGACCTTCGAGGGCCGCCTCGTGGCACTGAGTGGCGCCCACGACCTGCTGACCCGCGAGAACTGGCACCATGCCTGGCTGGAGGAGGTTGCTGCCGAGACGCTGAGCGGCTGCGGGGCGGCGGCGCGCAGCGTGACGCTGGGGGGACCGCCGGTCATGCTCGAGCCGAAGCTGACGGTGACCGTGGCGATGGCGCTGCACGAGCTCTGCACCAACGCGGTCAAGCACGGTGCCCTAGGGAGCCACAGCGGACGCGTCGGACTCTCCTGGACCGTCACGGACGGCGAGCCGCAGCGCCTGAATCTGGTCTGGCGCGAAGAGAACGGACCTCCCGTCGAGGCCCCGGCGCACCACGGCTTCGGGCTGCGCATGATCGCGCGCGCCCTCGGCGCCGAGCTGAACGGGACGGTCAAGCTCGACTTTGCACCGAACGGCCTGGTCTGCCTCATCGAGATCGACCTGCCGGAGGTCGGCGCGCCGGCTCCCGACCTGCCGGAGCCGCCGTCGACGCCGTGATCCGCCGCCCCCCCCGGGGGCGGCGGCGCCCCAGGTAAGCCGGCTGGAGCGGAATAGCACCCAAAAGAACCGTTATGGCGGGGCCTTGCCGGGCAAGCGGGGCCCGCCCACATGCTGCCGATCCCACGGCCCGTTCGGTCCTGCCGGCGGACGTCGCGTCCCATGGACATCCTGCTCGTCGAGACGATGGGCAAGCCGCTTGGGCTGTGGCTTGGCTTCATCGGGCTCGTGCTCGCCCTGCTCGTCTTCGACCTCGGCGTGCTGCATCGCCGCAGCCACGAGATCGGCTTCCGGGAGAGCCTGCTGCTCTCAGCCTTCTACATCGGCCTCGGCCTCGCCTTCGGCGGCTTCGTGTGGACTCGGCTGGGCGAGAACGCCGCGATCAACCACTGGACCGGCTTCCTCGTCGAGAGGACGCTGGCACCAGCACAGGGTCCTGGTCTACGGCATCCTCGGCGTCATCGTGCTCCGCGGCAGGCTCGCCCTGGTGCTGGTGTTCATCGGCGGCACGATCTTCGTCGCAGACCTGCTCGGGCTCGCGAAGATCCCGCCGGTCTGGTCGCTGTCGATCACCGTGACGATCCTCACCCTCGGCGTCCTGATCTCCCTGTTGCGCACGGCGAGGCCGCAAGCAGAGCCGGTCGCCGAAGCCCGCTCCGATCCCGGCGCGACGGCTTGAGGAGGATGGCGCCCGTGGGAGCTGGACGGCCTGGCAGGTGCGCTGAAGGGCGCCGCCTTATGGCTCATCGGCTGACCTTGCGCACAACTTCCCACCCGGGGCCGCTGCTGGCGCGCGGCGCGCCGCTGCTCTACTCTCTGTCGATGCGCAGCCTAGCGAAGCGCCTCGGCGTCCTGATCCTCATCGCGGCCTTCCTGTCGGCGATGGCGCCGCAGTCGTCGCCGCTGTCCCCGCCGGGACCGCCGGGCGCCCAGCAGCTGCACGCCGCCCAGGACGAGGCGCCGGCGGCGCTGCGGCCCGCGCCGCCGGCCACAGCCTCGCTCGTCTCCCACGACCCGGCGCCTCGCGGTGCACCCGCCGAGGGCGCACCCCTGCCGGCGCTGCTGGCGGCGGAGCAGCCAGGGCTCGCGACGGCAATGCGGATTGGCGCTCCGCACCCCTCCTCCCCGGCCGGGCTCAAGCGACGGGCCCCGGGCGGCCTGCGCAGCCGCGGCCCGCCCGCCGCGTGAGGCGGCGCGGGGCCCTGCGCCCCGACCCCGCCGCCCGGTTCGATGACCCACTCGGCCAATCGAGCCGCACCGACCGAACAGACAGGGCGGCGCTTGGGCGCCGCCGAGCGGCCGCCCGGACATCGCCAGCAGGCGCTTCCGGCGCCGCACCGACAGGAATCCAATCGCCATGGCTACCGAAGCCGTCCTCGTCCGCCCCGCCGGACCTGCCGGGCGTATCGCGCGCCACGCCCGCGCCCTCGTCGTCAGCATCGCGACCCTCGTGATCGTCGCGTCCACCCTCTGCACCACCGCCGGCGCCCTGGTCTGGAGCGGCATCGCGCTGCTCGGCCTGCCGGACCTACCCAGTGCCATCGGCGGTGCGCTGGCGGCGGCGGTTCCGCTGCCGTTCGTCGTCTGGGTGACCCGGCACAGCTATCGGCTGGAGGTGGCCGGCGTGTTCGACGGCGCGGCCGCGCCGCCCGAGTCCGCCACGCCCACCTGAGGTCCTGAAGCGGCGGCCGGGCGCCCGGCCGCCGCCTCACGACAGCGCAGCGATGGGCGAATCCTTCGGGTTGATCGTCGCGGTCGGCTTCGTCGCCCAGCTGGTCGACGGTGCGCTCGGCATGGCCTACGGCCTGACGGCGACGTCGCTGCTGCTCGGCCTCGGCTACCCGCCGGTGATAGCCAGCGCAACCGTGCACCTCGCCGAGACCGCCACGACCGGCGTCGCCGCGACCGCGCACCACCTCGCCCGCAATGTCGACTGGGCGTTGGTCCGGCGCCTCGCCGTGGCCGGCTGCCTCGGCGGCGCGGCCGGCGCCTGGCTGCTCGCGACGGGTCTCGACGAGGCACTGCAGCCGGTGGTGTCGGCCTACCTCGCGCTGATGGGCTGCCTGCTGATCGTCAGGACGATCCGGCGGCGGCGGCCGAGGGCGCCGCGCCGGGTCGTGCCGCTGGGCTTGGCCGGCGGCTTCCTCGACGCGATCGGCGGCGGCGGCTGGGGGCCGATCGTCTCCGGCACGCTGGTCGCAGGCGGCAGCGACCCGCGCCGCATGATCGGCAGCTCGGCGGCGGCCGAGTTCTTCGTCACCTCGGTGGTGACCGCGACCTTCGCCGGGCACCTCGGGATCGAGGCTTTCGGACAGACCGCCCTGGCGCTGGTGATCGGCGGCGTGCCGGCGGCGCCGCTGGCGGCTCTGCTGGTGCGCCGCGCGCCTGGCCGGCTGCTGATGCTGCTGGTCGGCACGACCATCGTGGCCCTGGGCGTGCTCGGCCTCTGGCGGACGCTGGGCGGCCCGTGACGCGCCGCACGCGCCCTATTCGGCCGCCTCGACCGGCGCCTCGACCCTCTCGGACTTGTCGCGGCGGCCGGCGGCCTGGCGCCTGGCCTTCTCGACCGCGGCGCGCGAGGAGTCGTTGAGCTCGAACATCTCCAGCGCCTCGCCCTCGGCATCCGCGACCGGGGTGATCGCCAGGTCGCTGTACTGGCGCGTCGCCGGGTCCTTCTGGATGCGCTTGCGGACGCTGTGGATGCGCCAGAGGTAGAGGCCCATGCCGCCGTAGGTGGTCAGTATCTGCCAGGCGCGCTTCGGGTAGAAGGCCAGGACCGGCTCGGGCGTCAGGCCGGAGCGGCGCTGACCGCGTACCTTGTAGCGGAAATAGCCGCACTGCTGCGGGTGGACGCCCTCGTAGCGCATCGCGCAGTAGATCTGCAACACGCCATGCCAGATCCGCACTGGCTTGATACCGTAGCGGACGTTGCGCCGCATCATCCGGGCGACGTGGGCGTCCGTGTAGTACCAGCGCCAGGCATCCCGATAGGTCTGCTGCCAGACCTCCTTCGACATCCTGGGGTGCCCGGTGGTGACGTGCTCCAGGTCGTAGCCGTTCATGTCGGGGTCCATCCAGGTGCCGGCCCGGTAGAGCCTCTGGTGGTCCTCTGAGCCGGGCAGCGGCGTCAGGATGGTGAACTCGAGCAGGTCGACCGGCAGCTCTCGCTGGACGATCTCGATGTCGCGCTTGATGGTCTCGGGGGTGTCGCCGGGCAGGCCCAGGATGTAGCCGGCGTAGGTGATGACGCCGCGCTCCTTCCACATCTGGAACATGCGCCGGTACTCGGTGATCCGGTTCTGGGACTTCTTCATGGCGAGCAGGTTGTCGGGATTGATGCTCTCCAGACCGATGAAGACGTGGGTGCAGCCGGCCCTCGCCGCCTTCTCCACGAAGCCCAGCGACTTGTGGCACAGCGTGTCGACCTGGATCAGGAAGCGAACGCCCAGCCCCTCGCGCTCCTTGAGCTCGATCAGCCGGTCGAAGATCGCCTCCCAGTTCCTGTTCCGAGCGAAATTGTCGTCGGTGATGAAGAAGCGGAAGATGCCCTGCTCGCGGTTCTGGCGAACCAACCGCTCGATGTCGTCGGCGTCGCGCCAGCGCGACTTGCGGCCCTGGACGTTGATGATGGTGCAGAAGGAGCACTGGAAGGGGCAGCCGCGCCCGGCGTCGAAGGAGGAGATCACGCCGTCGTACTTCTGCACCAGCTCGTGGGGCAGGAAGGGCGTCACCGCCTGCTGCAGCGCCGGCAGGTCCGAGAGGTAGTTGTAGATCGGCTGGAGCCGGCCCTCCAGGGCGTCGGCGAAGACCTCGCCCAGGCGGTGCTCGGCCTCGCCGGCGAAGAGCGAGATGCCGAGCGCCTGGGCCTCCTTCAGATCGTCGGGCAGTTCCGGCAACATCGACAGGCAGCCCGAGACGTGGAATCCGCCGACCGCGACCTGGATGCCGCGGTCGCGGAACTGCCGGGCGATGTCCATGGCGCGCGGGAACTGGTTGGACTGCACGCCGGTCAGGCAGACCAAGCCGCGGTTGCCCTCGGCGAGGAGGCGGTCCGCGATCTTCCGGATCGGCAGGACCGTGTTCATCTCGTCATAAGCCTCGATGACGATCTCGACGTCGTCGCCGAGCGCCCGCTTCTCGCCGAGATCCCGGGCGAGCGCGTAGAGCGAGGCCAGGGAGTTCGAGGGAATCCAGGCCTTCCACCACTGGATGACGTAGCCGTCGTCGTCATAGTGGGAGGGCTTGATCAGCACGACGCGGAAGCGGCGCGTCACGGACTCGGCAGCTACAGCCATATCCGGTCCCCCTCGTGCATCATCGGAATGAAGGCACGACCAAGTGTCGCAATGCTACCACCGTTGCTGGCCGTGCAACAAAGTGAAAGGACGCGACGTCTTCCGTCTCGTCCTAGCCGGCAGCCGTCGGTTCGCGCCAATAGGGACGGGCAGCGAATCGTTCCGTCAGGAAGTCGATGAACACCCGGACCTTGGGCGAGAGGTTGCGGCTCGCCGGATAGACGGCGTAGACGCCGCCGTCGGCGACCTCCTCGTAGTCCTCGAGCAGCGGCACCAGGCGCCCCGCCTCCAGATCCGGACGCACGATGAAGACCGGCAGGTGGGCGATGCCGAGCCCGGCCAGCGCCGCCTCGCGCAGGCTGTCGCCGTTGTTGACCTTGAGGCGTCCGCGCACCCGCACCGCCGTCTCGCGTTCGGGCCTCTCCCCGCCCTCGCCGGCTCCCGGGCTGCGCGCCCGCAGACGCCAGGCGTCCCCCGAGGTCTGGTAGTGGTAGAGCAGGCAGTCGTGAGCCGACAGCGCTTCCGGGCGCGTCGGCTTGCCGCGACGCTCGAGGTAGGAGGGGGCCGCGCAGATGACCCGCGGGTTGGGGCCGAGCCGGCGCGCCACCAGGCTGGAGTCCGGCATCACGCCGATCCGGATCGCCACGTCGTAGCCCTCCTCGACCAGGTCGACCCGGCGGTCCTCCAGGGTCAGGTCGATCTCCAGCTCCGGATGGCGGGTCATGAACTCGCCGAGCCCGGGCGAGAGCTGCAGGACCCCGAAGGACATCGGCGCGTTGACCTTGAGCACGCCGCGCGGTGCGTCGGTCAGGTGGGTGACCGCGCGCTCGGCCGCCTCGGCCTCGCCGAGCATGCGCCGGCAGCCCTCGTAGAAGGAGCGTCCGGCCTCGGTCAGGGAGAGCTTGCGGGTCGTGCGGTTGATGAGCCGGGTACCCAGGTGGTCCTCGAGGCGTGCCACGGCCTTGGAAACCGCGGACTTCGAAAGCACGAGCTGACGGCCGGCCTGGGAGAAGCTGCCGGCCTCGACGACCTGGGCGAAGACCGCCATGGCGGCGAGGTGGTCCTGCATGGCGGCAAGTTTCCTGAGCTAAACGTTTCCTGGTGGAAACGATGCGGTTCCGATCGAGCCTATTCATCTTCGCGAGGAAACGCACGACCTCTATGGCCGAGCGGTCGCCCAGCTCGGGCGGCAGGCAGAGGCAAGGAGAGCGACGATGGCCAAGGTGCTGGTGCTCTACTATTCGATGTACGGTCACATCGAAACCATGGCGAAGAGCGTGGCCGAGGGCGCGAAAGCCGTCGAGGGCGTCGAGGTGACGCTGAAGCGCGCGCCGGAGACCATGCCGCGCGAGACGCTGGAGAAGATCGGCGCCAAGCTCGACCAGGCGGCGCCGGAGGCGACGGTGGACGAGCTGCCGGAGTACGACGCGATTATCTTCGGCTCGCCGACCCGCTTCGGCAACATGACCGGCCAGATGCGCACCTTCCTCGACCAGACCGGCGGCCACTGGGGCAAGGGCGCCCTGATCGGCAAGGTCGGCAGCGTCTTCACCTCGAGCGCGACCGGTGCCGGCAACGAGACGACCATCACCAGCTTCTGGAACACCCTGATCCACCACGGCTTCGTCATCGTCGGCATTCCTTACTCCGCGCCCGAACTGACCGACGTCAGCGAACTGCGCGGCGGCAGCCCCTACGGCGCCGCGACCTATGCCGCGCCCGACGGCAGTCGGCAGCCGAGCGACAAGGAGCTCGCGCTGGCGCGCTTCCAGGGCAAGCATGTGGCGGAGATCGCCAGGAAGCTGCACGGTTAGGCATCAAGGACTGAACGGCGGCCCGATTACGCACAGGACGAGGCGCAGGGCCGCAACTGGAGCTACGACCATGATCGACCCGCGTCCCTTCGACTCCCTCGGCCGCTTCGACAACGACTGGCTGGCCGCGCGCTACCATTTCAGCTTCGCCGGCTACCACGATCCCCGGCGTGGCGGGGTCGGGCCGCTGCTGGTCTGGAACGACGACACGATCCAGCCGCAGACCGGCTTCGAGCAGCACGGCCACCGCGACATGGAGATCATCACCTACGTCCGGAAGGGCGCGATCAGCCACCGCGACCACCTCGGCAACGAGGGACGCACCGAGGCCGGCGACGTCCAGGTGATGTCCGCCGGCAAGGGCATCCTGCACGCCGAGTTCAACCGCGAGGCCGAGCCGACGCAGATCTACCAGATCTGGATCCGGCCCGAGACCGCCGGCGTGCCGCCGCGCTGGGACGCGCGCAGCTTTCCGAAGGCGGCGCGCGCCGGGGCGCTGACGGCCCTGGCCTCCGGGCGCAGCGAGGACGCCGACGCCCTGCGCATTCATGCCGATGCCGCCGTGCTCGGTGCCACCCTGACCCAAGGCCAGAGCGTCGAGCACGACTTCGGCCCGGACCGCCAGGGCTATCTGGTGGTGGCGCTCGGCAGGGTCAGCGTGACCGACGCCGAGGGCCAGAGCGTCGAGCTCGGTCCGCGCGACGGCGCCGTGCTGAGCGCCACGGCCGGGGTCACGGTGACCGCCGAGGAGGACGCGGAGATCCTGCTCGCCGACGTCAAGGCCTGACGCCTTGCGAAAGCCAAAGGGAAGGAGCCCAGGATGGGCCTGCTGATCGACGGCACCTGGCACGACAAGTGGTACGACACGAAGTCGAGCGGCGGCTCGTTCGAGCGCCAGGACAGCGCCTTCCGCAACTGGATCACGCCGGACGGCGCGCCCGGCCCGGCAGGCGACGGCGGCTTCGCGGCCGAGCCCGGCCGCTACCACCTCTACGTCTCGCTCGCCTGCCCCTGGGCCCATCGCACGCTGATCTTCCGCAAGCTCAAGGGCCTGGAGGAGGCGATCGGCGTCTCCGTCGTCCACTGGCACATGGGCGAGAACGGCTGGGAGTTCCGGGCGGGAGAGGCAGCCGGCAAGGGCACAACCGGCGACCGCCTGTTCGGCCTCGACTACCTCTGGCAGCTCTACGTCAAGGCCAAGCCGGACTACAGCGGCCGGGTCACCGTGCCGACGCTTTGGGACAAGGAGCGCGGCACCATCGTCAGCAACGAGTCGGCCGAGATCATCCGCATGCTGAACTCGGCCTTCGACGGCGCTGGCGCCGCCGAGGGCGACTACTACCCCGAGCCGCTGCGCGAGGAGATCGACCGGATCAACGCGCGCGTTTACGAGACCGTCAACAACGGCGTCTACAAGGCCGGCTTCGCGACCACCCAGTCGGCCTACGAGCAGGCGGTCCTGCCGCTGTTCGAGAGCCTCGCCTGGCTCGACGGCCTGCTCGCCGAGCGCCGCTACCTCGCCGGCGAGCGGATCACCGAGGCCGACTGGCGCCTCTTCACGACGCTGCTGCGCTTCGACCCGGTCTACCACGGCCACTTCAAGTGCAACCTGAAGCGCCTCGTCGACTTTCCGAACTTGTGGCCCTACACGCGAGAGCTTTACCAGCAGCCGGGCGTCGCCGAGACCGTCGACCTGTTCCACATTAAGCACCACTACTACGGCAGCCACGGCACGGTGAACCCGACCGGCATCGTGCCGCTCGGTCCTGAGATCGACTACGACGCCCCGCACGGGCGCGGCTGACCCGCTTCGCCCGCCGCTGGAGACCTCCCGCATGCCGGAGCCCGAAGCGCCCGCCCGCTACGACGCCACCGCGCGCGCGCTCCACTGGAGCGTCGCCCTGCTGGTGCTGCTGCAGTTCCCGCTGGCGGTCTACATGGACCGCTTCGTCGAGGCCTTCTCGCAGGAGCAGTTCCGCCTCTACAGCCTGCACAAGACAATCGGCGTCGCGATCCTGCTCCTGGTCGTGGTGCGCCTCGGCTGGCGGCTGGTCTCCCCGCCGCCGCCGCTGCCGGCGAGCATGCCGGCCTGGGAGCGCCGGGCGGCCCACACCGGTCACGCCGCACTCTACCTTCTGCTGCTCGCGCAGCCGGTGGTCGGCCTGCTGCACGGCTTCGCCTCCGGCTTTCCGACCGTGCTGCTGTTCGGGGTGACGGTGCCCAGCCTCCTCGCCACCGACAAGGCCCTGACCGACCTGTTCGGCACCGCGCACTTCTATCTCGGCTGGACCTTCCTGGCGGTCGTCGCGCTGCACGTCGCCGCCGCGCTGCGCCACCGCTTCCTGCTCAAGGACGAGATCCTGAGCCGCATGCTGCCCGGAGCCCGCTGATGCGCCATCTCGCCCTATCGATCCTGCTGCTCGCCGTCGCGACCGGCACCCCGGCCGCCGCCCAGGAGGCCCCGGTCTGGCGCGTCGAGCACCAGGCCAGCAGCCTCGTCTTCCTCTTCACCCAGTCCGGCAGCGAGACCAAGGGCCGCTTCGGCACCTGGTCGGCGGAGATCGCCTTCGACCCCGAGGACCTCGCCAACAGCGCCGTCGCGGTCACGATCGACCTGGCGAGCGCCGACACCGGCTCCGGGGACCGCGACCAGCTGCTGCGGTCGGCGCCGCTCTTCGACGTCGCCAACCACCCGCAGGGACGGTTCGTCTCGACCGAGATCGTCGCCGCGGGCGAGGGCTACGAGGCGCGCGGCGAGCTGACCCTGCGCGGCGTCACCCGCCAGGTCGTGCTGCCTTTCGTCCTGGAGATCGAGGACGAGCGGGCCGAGGCCGAGGGCCGGCTCGAGATCCGCCGCCTCGACTACGGCATCGGCCAGGGCCAATGGCAGGACACCTCGATGGTCGCCGATCCCGTCGCCATCCTCTTCGAGCTCCGCGCCGAGCGGCTCGACTGAGTCAGCCGATCCCACGCAAGCCCGATCCCCTCAAGCCTGGTCCCCCCAAGAAGGAGCCCCCATCATGCTGTTGCGCACCACGAAGGCCGCCCTCGTCGCCACCCTCGTCGCCGCCGGCACCCTGGCCGGCGGCGGGGCAAGCCCCCCCGCCGGCGAGGCCTGGACCATCGACCCGGCCCATGCCGACGTCGTCTTCCGCATCGACCACCTGGGTTACTCCGCGACCTGGGGCCGCTTCGGCGAGGTCACCGGCACCCTCGCCTTCGAGGAGGACAATCCCGAGGACGCCAGGGTCGAGGCGGTCATGGCCGCGGCCTCCATCGACACCAACCACGCCGAGCGCGACCGGCACCTGGGCGGAGACGACTTCTTCAAGGTCGATTCCTTCCCGGAGGTGACCTTCCGCTCGACCGCCATCGAGGTCACCGGCGAGAGCTCGGCCAACATCACCGGGCAGCTGACCATGCTCGGCGTGACCCGCCCGGTCGTCCTGGCGGCGACCCTCAACAAGGTCGCGCCCCATCCGCGCGACGCCGCGACGCTGATCGCCGGCTTCTCGGCGACGACCTCGATCCAGCGCTCCGATTGGGGCATCACCTACGGCGTGCCGGTGATCGGCGACCAGGTCGACATCTTCCTGGACATCGAGGCGACCAAGCCGGCCGAGTGAGCGCGAGGCCGGAGCAAGCGACTCCAAGGGCTCCCGTCCGGGGGCCCTTTCGCGTTCCCGGCAAGGAATTCCACGCGATCTCCAGAAAATATCCAGCAGGCCGACAAGCCGACGGCCGCCAGGTCTCCTAGGCTCCGACCGTCGACGCCGGAGGGCTGCGCGCGGCGCAGCCGGAGCAGGGGAAGGCGGCATGCTCAAGCGCTTCGTGATCGAGCGGGACCTGCCAGGCGTCGGCCGGATGTCCGAGGCCGAGCTCGGCGACGCCGCGCGCGTGTCGAACGGCGCGCTGGCAAGGCTTTCCGGGGTGCAGTGGCAGCACTCCTACGTCGCCGCGGACAAGACCTTCTGCCTCTACCTCGCCGACAGCGAGGAGGCGATCCGCGAGCACGCCCGCCTGTCCGGCTTCCCCGCCAGCCGGATCACCGAGATCGGGCGGATCATCGACCCGACGACGGAGCGGCACTTCATGGCTGACAGGGCCTCCGAGTAGGGCCGCTCAGAGGTTAACCCCGGCCCGGCGGAGGCCATCGAAGAAGGTCTCGCGGTGCGATACCTCCCGAAAGGGATAGGAGGCGATCAGGCCGGCGCGGTCCATGGGCAGGCCGAGCTCGGCGAGCCTGGCGAGGCCGCGGTCGGAAACCTCGCGCCGGCCGGCGAGGCCGCCGAAGGCGACCAGGCGCTGCAGCGCGCGGCCGTAGGCCGGATCCCATTGCAGCGAGCGGTCCAGGTGTCGCTCGGCCTCGCCCAGCCGGCCCTGCAGCAGGGTCCAGAGAGCAAGGTCGGACTCGATGGTCGCGGTGTAGGGATAGGCCGGATCGACCTTGTAGACCCGCCGCTGTTGCGTCATGGCGATGTCGAGCAGCCCGGAGAAGCCCGCGATGCAGCCGCCGAAGTGATAGGTCCAGCAGGCGCTGGGATTGAGCTGGATCGCCCGATTGACGTGGTCGAGCGCCCGCTCGTAGTGCTGGTTGGTCCAGAGCTCGCCGACACCGGCCAGGGCGTGCGCCAGCCAGGAATTGCCGTCGACGTCCAACGCGCGCCTCGCCGCCGCCAGGGTCTCGGCGAAGGCCGTGCGGGTGTCGGACTTCGACCAGTCGCGCATCGCCTGCTGGAACTTGACGAAGGCGATCAGCGCATAGGGGCAGTACCAGTCCGGCTCCAGCTCGGCGGCCTTGCCGGCCAGGCGCTCGGCCGTCTCGTAGTCGCTGGGGCTGGTGCGGTTGGCGTGCCAGACGGCGCGCATCACCAGGTCCCAGGCGGTGAGATCGTCCGGGGACTTGCGCAGGATACGCTGGAGCTCGGCGTCGCGCAGCTGCGGTTCCAGGGTGCCGACAACGGCCTGCGCCAGCTCCTCCTGCAGCAGGAAGACCTCGTCGAGCGCGCGCAGGAAGCGGCCGCTCCAGAGCTCCCGGTCGGCCTCGGCGTCGATCAGGGCGGCGCTGAGCTTCAGCCGCCCCCCGGCGCGCTGCAGGCTGCCGGTCAGCAGGTAACGGGCGCCGACCGCGCGGCCCAGCTCGGGCGCGGAGAGCGCGCTGCCGCGATAGCGGAAGGCGGTATTGCGCGAGATCACGGGGAACAGGCGCCAAGCGGAAAGCTCGGCGATGACCTCCTCGGTGACGCCGTCCGCGAGGTAGCTGGAGCCGGCGCCATCCGTGGTGTCGTGGAACGGCATGACGGCGATCGCCGGCCGCTGCATGACCGTGCCGGCGACCTGCTCGGCGCTCGCCGATTCGCATTGCGCCGGCGGCGAGGCCGCGACCGGCGCGACCGCTGCGGTAACGGGGCCGCCCTCGCCCAGCTCGCGCACTTGGCCGACGAAGCGGAAGCCGCGCCGCTGGACCGTGCGCAGCAGGCGCTGGGCACTGCCGTCGTCGCCGATCGCCCGGCGCACCGCCTTGATCCGGCTGCTCACGGCGGCCTCGGAGACGATGCGGCCGTTCCAGACGCCCGCCAGTATCTCGTCCTTCGTGACCACCCGCTCGTGCCCCGCGACCAGCAGCGCCAGCAGCTCGTAGACCTGCGGCTCCAGGGGCACCGGCTCGCCACCGCGGCGCAGCTCGAACAGCCGCGTATCCAGGCGACAGTCCTCGAAGGCATAGATCATGGCCCTCGACCCTCGTCTCGCAGCCCAGCGCGCCGTGACGCCAGTATTCGGCGAATCCAGCAGTTCTCCAAGGGATATTCAGGCGCCCTTCAAGCGGGCAGACGGCGGCGCGCCTAGCTTCATCGCGACGAGCCGTCGGAGACGCCCCCTGGGGGCGGACGCCTGCGCGGCTCAGGACCGCTTTTCGAGGAGCTCCCCCGATGCTGCACTGTCCCGACCCGGTCGCCTGGCGTCTCCGTCTGGCCGCCGGCCTTCCCGCGGCCGCGCTCGCGTCGGCGCTTATCGGCGCCGCCCCCGCCGCCGCCGACGAGACCTGCCAGTCGCCCTACATGGCCAAGATCACCGGCGAAGAGGAGTACGTCTACATCTGGACCCTCGGCGTCGAGGGACTGGGCGACGGCTCGGACAAGCTGGTCACGGTCGACGCGCGGTCCGGCTCGCCGACCTTCGGCCGCGTCATCGACGTCGATTCCGTCGGCGGCCGGCACGAGGCGCACCACGGCGGCCTGACCGACGACCGCCGGCACTATTGGGTGCAGGGCCTCGACAGCAGCATGATCTTCGTCTTCGACATTGCGAGCGACCCCGCCAACCCGAAGCTGGTCAAGACCATCGACGACTTCGTCGAAGCGAGCGGCGGCGTCGCCGGCCCGCACGGCGCCTACGCCCTGCCCGGCCGGATGCTGATCTCGGGCCTTTCCAACAAGGACGGGACCGGGCGCACCGCGCTGGTCGAGTACTCCAACGAGGGCGACCACATCGCCACCCACTGGATGCCGACGGCCGAGGAGCCGCGCGGCGCTGCGGGCGCCGAGCATGCCGACGGCTACGGCTACGACGCCCGCGTTCTGCCCCGGCGCAACGTCATGCTGACCTCCTCCTTCACCGGCTGGAACAACTACATGCGCCCGCTCGGCGAGGTCGTGAACGACCCCGAGGCGATGAAGGCCTTCGGCGGCTCCATGGTGCTGTGGGACTTCCACGCCCGCCAGCCGCGCCAGGTCTTCTCCGTGCCGGGCGTGCCCCTGGAGGTGCGCTGGGCCTGGGGCGAGGACCACAATTACGCCTTCACGACCACGGCGCTGACCTCCGAGATCTGGCTGGTCCACGAGGACGGGAACCAGGAGTGGCGCGCCGAGAAGGTCGGCACGGTCGGCGACCCCGCACAGCTGCCGCTGCCGGTCGACATCAGCCTCAGCGCCGACGATTCGACGCTGATCGTCGACAGCTTCATGGACGGCATGACGCGGATCTACGACGTCACCGACCCCTTTCAGCCGAAGCTGATCCACGAGGAGAAGATCGGCGGACAGGTCAACATGGTCTCGCAGAGCTGGGACGGAAAGCGGCTCTACTACACCAGCTCGCTGCTGGCGAACTGGGACAAGGACATCACGACACCGGACGGCGAGCAGTTCCTGCGCGCCTACGCCTGGGACGGCAAGGCGCTGACCCCGCGCTTCGAGATCGACTTCCTGGCCGAAGGACTGGGCCGGCCGCACCTGATGCGCTTCGGCTCGACGGCCCTCTACCGCTGATCGATCCCGGGCGGGGGCCCTGGCGCCCGCCCCTCCCCGGAGTGCCGGCGATGAAGCTTCCGCTTGTCTGCGCCGCCCTGCTGGCCGCGCTGCCCGCCGTCGCACACGACGGCAAGAATCACGAGATGCCGCCCATCGAAGGGCCGGCCGACGCTTACTTCTTCCGCCTGGCGGAGCCCGGCAGCTATCGGCTGCCGCCGATCAAGCCGGCCGCCGACGCCCGGCTGCTCGACGCCGGTGGCGCCCCCCTCCGACTCTCGGCTCTACTGCCGGGCCGGATCACCGTGCTCGCCTTCCTCTACACGCGCTGCGCCGACGCCTGCCCGATCGCGGCCCTGCGCCTTGCCGACCTGCAGGCATTGGCCTCGCGCCTGCCGGAGGTCGCCGAGCGGCTGCAGCTGATCTCCCTCAGCTTCGACCCGGAGCACGACACGCCCGCGCGCATGGCGGAGTACGGCCGGCAGCTCCGGCAGCCGGCGGGCCCGGTCCGCAGTGGCTGTTCCTGACAGCGCCCGACCGCGCCAGCCTCGCGCCGGTTCTGGAGAACTACGGGCAGCCGGTCGCCGCCAGGCCCGACCCAGACCACCCCGCCGGGCCTTACAGCCATCTGCTGCGGGTCTTCCTGATCGACGGCGACCAGCGGATCCGCAACATCTACAGCGCCGACTTCCTCGACCCGCGCCTGGTGCTCAACGACGTTCTGAGCCTGCTCGTCGAGGAACAGCCGACCCGACAGAGTGCGAGCGGCAAGCCGTCACGGGGCAAGCCGTGAGCCACCGTCGCCCGACGGCGGCGATCGCCGGCGCCTTCACCCTTCGCGGCGGCTTCGGCAAGGTCAGCGACAAGGCTTGAAGGGCGCAATCCGGGCCGCTATCCAGCAGCCATGACGACCCGACCGCCCCGCCTTCGCGTTCGCCCGGCCCGTCTTCAGGAGGCGGGCGAGCTCTGCACCCTCCTCAACGCGATCATCCGGATCGGCGGCACGACGGCGCACGAAAGGCCGCTGACGGTGGAGGGCTTCGCGGAGCAGTTCCTGCGCGGCCCCGGCTTTCTGTGCTGCCTCGTCGCCGAGGAGGCGGCGAGCGGCCTCCTCGGCGGCTTCCAGGCGCTGGAACGCCATGCCGGGCTGCCCGAGGGCTGGGCCGACATCGCGACCTTCGCGCGGCCGGAGCCGAAGATCCCCGGCGTGGGAACGGCGCTCTTCGCGGCGACCGCGGCCCGCGCGCGCCTGCTGGGGGTCACGACCATCAACGCCACGATCCGCGCCGACAACCACGGCGGCCTCGCGTACTATTCAAAGATGGGATTCGAAGACCACGCGGTGGCGCGCGGCGTGCCGCTGGCCGACGGCACGCCGGTCGACCGCATCTCGAAGCGCTACCCGGTTCGGGGCACAGGCTAGGAGCGGAGTCCGGGGTCCGTCCGGGGGCAGGCGGCCTACTGCCGGTCCGCCGCCTCGGCCTCCCGGTCCCAGCACCTCGGCGCGACGAAGCGCACGATCAGCACATAGCCGACCAGCGCCAGCGGCCCGACGACCGTGTCGAAGGCGACCCAGCTGTCCGTCTGGACGCTGCGCCAGACGACCTCGTTGAGCGCGGCCAGCGACAGGGCGAAGGCGATCCAGGCGAAGGTCAGCACACGCCAGCCCGCCCGCGTGAGCTTGAGCCGCCCGCCCAGCACCCGCTCCAGGAAGCTCGGCCGGAAGGCCAGGCCGACGGCCAGCGCGAGGGCGAAGAGGCAGCGGCCGACCGTCGGCTTCATCTTGATGAAGCGCGGGTCGTCGATGAGCAGGCTGGCGCCGCCGAGGGCGAGGACGATCAGCAGGGTCGCCACCGCGATCAGCGGCACGCGCCGCGCCGTGAGGTAGCCGACCGCCACCACGCCCAGCGTCGCCGCGATCACCGCCGCGGTTGCCGCCTGGATGCCCCAGCCGTAGTTGACGAGGAAGAAGGTTGCGGCCGGCAGCAGCTCCAGCACGACCGGCTGCGTCAGGTAGCGCTCCTTGAAGGTCGACATCCTGCCCCGCCTCCCCCGCGCGGGAGGCCCTAATCTAGCCTCGCCGGCTCGCCGACGGCAATCGTCGATGCCTGAGCCGCACCGCTGGACCTATACTTCCTTTAACTGTGCCGCGGCGGCGGCCCTCGCTAGACTGCCGGCCGATCCGCCCACAACCGGCAGCGAGGACAAGCGATGCGCCACCGTCCGATCGAAGAGCTGCTCCAGGAAGTCGCGGGGGCGGCCGACCCCGAGGCGGCGATCCGCAGGCACATCCTCGACTTCATGGAGGCCATCGCCGAATCGCCCGGCGAGCGCTGGCAGCCCGGCACGCCGCTGCGTCTGTTCCTGGCCGGCTACAACGGCTCCGGCAACACCGGCGCCGACGTGCGCGTCTGCGAGATGGTCCGTCAGTTCAAGGCGGTGGTCGGCCCGGAACTGCTGCAGCCCGGCCTGCTGATGGTCAAGGAGCACCTGCCGCGCGACCTCTTTGCCGAGGTCGATCTCGAGCTCGGCGACCTCTATCTGCCGGTCCTGCTGGCGCAGAAGCTGCGCGCCTACCACGGCGTCGTCACCTGCGAAGGCTCGATGTTCAAGTCGAGTCACGCCGACCTCTTCACGATGCTGATGGCGGGCGCGCTCGGACTCGGCGCCGCGGCCGGCAAACCGGCGATCGGCTACGGCGCCGACGCCGGCAAGATGACGCCGGCGCTGAGCGATTTCGTCGCCGAGGCCTGTCGCGACGCCTTCGTGATCTCCCGCAGCGGTGCCTCGGCCGACCTGCTCCGCGATCTCGGGCTCAGGGTCGAGAGCGGCGCCGACACCGCCTGGACCTTCGATCCGGCGCCGCCCGCCAGGGCCGAGGAACTGCTGCGCGCGGCCGGCTGGGACGGCAGCATGCCGGTCGTCGGCATCGCCCCGGTCAATCCCTTCTGGTGGCCGGCCCGCCTCGATCCGCAGAAGGCACGGGAGATGGAGGCGACCGGAGCCCACAGCGACGCCCACTACGGCAGCGGCGTGTTCCACACCGACACCGCCGAGAGCCGCGCGCTCTACGCCCGTTATCTCGAGTCGATCGCCGGCGCGGTCAGCGCCTTCGGGCGGTCGCGCCCGGTCTTCCCGGTGATCGTGGGGATGGAGCGCCTGGACCAGCAGGCCTGCAAGGACCTCGCCGAGCGTCTCGGCGGAGAGACCGCGATCTTCGCCGCCCAGGACCGGCATCCGCGGGAGCTGGTGGGCCTGCTGCGCCGCTGCCGGATCCTGATCAGCTCACGGTTCCACGCCCTGGTCACGGCGATGCCCGGCGGCGTCGCCGGCATCGGCCTCAGCATGGACGAGCGCATCCGCAATCTCTTCGACGAGTCCGGCCAGGGCGGCCGTGCCTTCCGCGCCGACGACCCGGAGCTGGAGCCGAAGATCCTGCAGCTGCTGGAAAGCGAGGCCGAATGGCACGGCGAGGCCGCCGTGGCCGCCGAGCGCACGACCGCCCGCGAGATCCGACGCATGGGAGAGATGGGCATCGCCTTCGCCGACGAGCTGCGCCGCCATCACCCGGACCTGCCACTGCCGAAGCGGCCGCGCAGCTGGGACAGCCACCTGCCGCCCCTGCCGCCGCTCGTCGAGGACCTCCTTGCGCGCCACGCCTGAGGCCACGGCCGTGCCAGCCCTGGGCGAGCCCGCGCTGCAGCTCGACCCGCAGATGCTCTCGGCCGGGCAGCGCTATCTCGAGTCGACCGCCGCCCTGCGCGACCTGTCGGCACTACCGGTCGAGACGGTGCGCGCGCAGCTGCGTGCGGCACGTGCGCCCTGGAACGAGGGCGGGCCGGAGATGGCCGAGACCAGCGACGCCCTTCTGCCCGGCCCTGGGCGGCCGGTCCCGATCCGCATCCACCGGCCGACCCGAGAGGGGCGCGGCCCGCTGACGCTGTTCCTGCATGGCGGCGGCTTCGTCGTCGGCGACCTCGATACCCACGACCGGATCCTGCGGGAGCTGGCGGTCGCGCTGGACGGCCCGGTCGTCGGCCTCGACTACGCGCTCGGGCCCGAACGGCCCTTTCCGGCGGCCTTCGAGGAGACCGTAGCCGCCGTCGCCCACCTCGCCCGGCAGGGTGGCGAACCGGGCCTCGAGGGGCCGCCGATGGTCCTGGCCGGCGAATCCGCGGGCGCCAGGCTGGCGCTGGCCGCCTGCCTGGATCCGAAGGTGCGCGCGCTCGAGGCGGTCGGGGCCTGTCTGCTCTACTACGGCAGCTACGGGCTGGCCGACTCCGCCTCGCGCCGGCTCTACGCCGGCGGCGCTTTCGGTCTGGGCGAGAGCGAGCTCGCCTTCTTCCGGCGCCACCACCTGCGCTCAAGCGGCGACGCGAGCGATCCGCGGCTCGACCCCCTGTCGCAGGACCTCTCGGGGTTGCCGCCGCTCTTCGTCGCTGCAGCCGAGCTCGACCCCCTGCGCGACGACAGCCTGGCCCTGCACTGGCGCCTGCGCGCCGCCGGCGGCCGGTCGCGGCTCTCGGTCGCCGCCGGGCTGCCGCACGGCTACCTGCTGTTCCTCTCCGCGGTCGAGGCCGCAGCGGCCAGCCTGCGCGAAGGCGCCGCCTTCGCCCGGAGCCTACTCTGATCCCTGCGCCGCCCTGGCGTGCTCAGGCCGGCACGGCCGCGCCCGGCCGGCCCCGCCGGGCCGGAAAACGGGCATCACGGCTTCGGCGAACAGCCGCATCGAGCGCTCGACCTGGTCCTGGGTCATCGCCCCGAAACAGAAGTTGCCGTTGAACAGGTCGGCGCCGCTGCCGGCGAGGATGCGCTCGAGCTGGCGGATGCACTGCTCCGGCGTGCCGACGACCATGTGCTCGGCGAGGATCTCATCGGTAGAGGGCTCGCCGGGCAGCGGCGCGGTCTCGACGCGGCCGCCGGTCACGCCGCCGATCTCGTGGCGCAGGCTGAGCCCGGCGCGGGCGTTCCAGCGCGCCTCCTCGGCGACGACCCTGGCCTCCGCCTCGCTCTCGCTGACGTAGACCGGGCGCTGGGTGCCGATGCGGATCGCCCCAGGCGCCGCGGCGAAGGCGTCGGCGTATCGGCGGCGCATGTCGACCAGCTTGGAGATCGGCTCGAGCGTGCCGGAGAAGAGGTTGATGCCGCGCGCGACCGTCGCCTCGACCGCCGGCGCGACCGTCGAGTTCACCGCCGCCCAGACCGGCACGGGATCCTGCAGCGGCTGCGGGTAGATCAGGGTCTCGGGCACTGCGAAGCGGCGCCCCTCGAAGCTGAAGGGACGTCCGCCCAAAGCCCGGCGCAGCAGGTCGATCGCCTCCTCGTAGGCTGCGTGGTCATCGCTCTTTTCGACGCCCAGGCGCTCGTACTGGAAGCGCTGGTAGCCCTTGCCGATCCCGAGCTCGAGGCGACCGCCGCTCAAGAGGTCGACCGCCGCAGCCTGCTCGGCGACCAGCAGCGGGTTGTGCAGCGGCAGGGGCACGATTGCCGTGCCCAGCCGGATCCGCTCGGTCAGGGCGGCGATGTGCGCCAGCAGCACGAAGGGTTGCGAGGAATAGGAGTAGTTGATGAAGTGGTGCTCGGCGACCCAGAGGTGCGAGAAGCCGAGCGACTCCGCGAGGCGCGCGGAGCGCACCGCCCGCGCATAGACCTCACGGGAAGCCGCCCCCTCGGGCGACTGCATGAGCAGGAAGATCCCGATGTCCATGGCAGCCCAAGCCCCTCGTCTCGCACCGCCATCCTGCCGGCTCGGGCGCCCGGTGTCGACGCCGGCAGCGCTGACGGAGGGGGCGGACGCCATGCTGGCGGCGCGCTGGCCCTTCGACTAGTCTTGGTGCGAGTGGATCGCCGGGGGGCAGCCGCGAGACGATGAGCATCAAGTTGCGTTCGGCCCTGATGCCGCGGGCCCCGTTCCGTCGCGCCGCCAGCACGGCAGTTCTCGCCTGTGCGCTCCTGGCGGGCCTTTCCGGGCCGGGCTCGGCGCAGAGCCTGATCGAGGCGCTGAGCGCCGCCTACGAAACCAACCCGACCCTGCTGGGCGCGCGCAGCCGGCTGCGCGCCGTCAACGAGTCCGTGCCCCAGGCCCTCGGCGGCTGGCGTCCCTCGGTCGAGTTCAAGGGCGCCGTGGGCTACGCGCGCGACGAGGTTCTGGAACCGCCGGCGCCTCGGGTGACGGAGCATCTCTTTCCGCGCAAGGCCGAGCTCGCCGTGACCCAGCCGCTGATCGACGCGACGGTGGGCTCGGCCGTCGCAGGGGCCGAGGATCTGGTCCGCGCCCAGCGCGCGGTCCTTGCCGACACGGAGCAGACGGTCCTGCTGCGCGCCGCCCAGGCCTACGTCGACGTGGCGCAGGCCCAGGAGTCCCTGCGCCTGCGCCAGGAGACCGAGCAGCTCCTGGCCGGCGAGGTCGACAACATCGAGCGGCGCCTCCGCATCAACGAGGCGACGGTCACCGACCTCGACCAGACGCTCTCGCGGCTCGCCGGCGCCCGCGCGGATACGGCCACGGCCCTGGCCCAGCTGAACCAGAGCCGCAAGGATTTCCGGCTCGTGACCGGCATCGAGCCGGGTGCGCTGCCGATGCCGGGGGCGCTCGGCGGCCTGCCGGCGGGCCTCGAGAGCGCGGTCGCCGAGGCCCGCGAAGCCAACCCCAACGTCATCGCGGCCGGCTTCCAGGAGCGGGCGGCACGGGAAGACGTCGCCCGTGCCCTCGGCTCGCTCTACCCGACCCTCGGCCTGACCGGCAGCCTGACCCAGAACCACGAGACCCTGAGCGAAGACTCGGAGGAGACGATCGCCAGCGTCGGCCTGGCCGTCACGGTGCCGCTCTATCAGCAGGGCGTCGTCTCCAGCGGTGTCCGCGAGGCCAAGGAGACCGCCTCGCAGCGCCGCCTCGCCACCGAGCAGGCGCGCCGCGACGCAGAGCAGTCGGCGGATCAGGCCTGGCAGTCCCTGACCGCGGCGACCTCGCGCCTGCACACCTTCCGGGAGCAGGTGGACCTGGCGTACCGTGCGCTCGAGGGTGTGCGTCGCGAGTACCGGCTGGGCGACAAGACCGTCGACGACCTGCTCGACCAGATCCAGGAACTCAAGGAGGCCGAGCTGGGCCGGGTCGCCGCCGAGCGCGACGAGGTGCTCGCCGGCTTCCAGCTGCTTTCGGCCGTCGGCCGGCTCCACGCCGGCGAGCTCGGCCTGCCGGTCGCCCTCTACGATCCCGAGCTCGACTATCGCCGGGTGCGCAACGCCTGGTTCGGACTCGAGGCGGCCGGCACGGACTGAGGCTTCAGGCGTCCCGGCTGCGAGGACCCAGCCGCTCGATGGCCGCCACCGCGCGCGCGACGCCGTCTTCGCCGGCCAGGCGCCCGGCCAGGCGCGCGGCCGCCGCCCGGTAGCTCGGCTCGCTCAGCACGCTGTCCAGTCCGTCGGCGAGTTGCTCGGCGGTCAGCTGCCGCCAGGAGTGCGGCGGCGGCGCGACTCCCAGTGCTGCCGCTCGGCGCGCCCAGAAGAACTGGTCGCCCGAGAAGGGTACGACGACCGCCGGCAGGCCGGCTCGGAACACCGCCGCCGAGGTCCCGGCGCCGCCGGCATGCACCATCGCCGCGACCCGCGGCAGCAGCCAGGCGTGCGGCACGCTCTCGGCGAGATGGATGCCGTCCGGCAGCTCGCCCGGATCCAGGGCGCCCCAGCCCGACAGCAGCACGGCCCGCCGGCCGACCCGCGCCAGGGCGGCCAGAACGAGCGCCGTCAGGCGCTGGCCGTCGGCCTCGCCCATGCTGCCGAAGCCGACACAGACCGGCGGTTCGCCCTCGGCCAGGAAGGCTTCCAGGGCGGCTGGCGGCGCCCAGTCGCGCGGCAGCGGCGGCGGCCAGTAGCCCGTCTCCTCCGTCCAGTCGCCCCAATCGGGGGGAGCCGGAAGCACTTCGGGACTGATGCCATAGAGCCGCGGGCAGCGCCGCCGCTCGGCCTCGGCGAGCGGCCCGCCGCGCAGGCTCCACCCGCGCAAGCCCCGCGGTCGCGCCGGCGGCAGGTGCAGCACCTCTCCGCGCCAGTCGTCGAGCAGGCGCCGAAAGCCGGCCGTGAGGGCCCACTCGGCGACATAGTGGCCGAGCAGGTTGCCGAGCGGACCGAGCCGCGACTGATCACGACCGGCGAGGATGCTGGCGAAGGCGCGGGTCGGCGTCACCGGCGTCAGGAAGGCCTGCACGGCCGGCACGCCACGCGCCTCCGCGATGGCGCCGCCCATCAGGGCGGTCAGGGAGTAGACGATCAGCTCGGCATCGCCGCAGGCCGCCAGGGCCTCGTCGAGCAGGGGGCGCGCCTTGGCGGCGATGGCGCGCGCCTGGGCGCGCTGGCTGCGCCAGTAGGCGAGCGGATTGGTACCCGCGCGCGCGATGCCCTGGCTCGAGGCGCTGCGCAGCAGGCGCGCCGGGTCGCCCGGGAGGACGTAGTGCTCGAGCCCGGCCTCGGCGATCGCGGCACCGTAGCGCCCGTAGGTCGCGATCCGGACGCCGTGGCCGCGCGCCGCCAGGCCCTTGCCGAGACCGAGGAAGGGCGCGACGTCGCCGAGCGAGCCGAGGGTCAGGATCGTCACGCGCACGTCGGCACCGCCTCCTGCCGGCGCTCGGCTTCCGCCAGCTCCGCGGCCACGACCTCGGCGAGCCGGGCCACCGCGGGCTCTAGGATCACGCCGATGTGGTCGCCCGGCAGCTCAAGGCTGCGCGCCACGCTGGCCCAGCGGTCCCAGCCGAGGGCCGGGTCCGGCGTCGCCTCGCCGCCGCCCGCCGTGACCTCGCTGTCGGCCGCCCGCACGACGGTCACCGCCTTGGCGAGCGGCTGCGGCCGCCAGGCGGCGAGCACCGCCAGGCTCTGCCGATAGAGACCGAGCAGGCGCTCCACGACCGCCTCGTCTGCCCGCTCGCTGACCAGGCCGGCCTCGGCGAGCGCGGCCAGGAAGGCGCCGCGGCAGTCCGGCCCGGCGAGGCCGGCGGGCGGCAGCCGGAGCGGCCGGTCGAAATAGCGCGCCGCGGCCCGGGCGATCTCGGTCAGCAGCTCGGGCTCCGGGGCCAGCCCCGCCGGTGCCGACCCCGCCTCCATCGGCGCCGCCAGGTCGAGCAGCAGCACGGCGCCGACCGCGCGACCGCGTGCCTCCAGACGACGCGCCGTCTCGAAGGCGAGCGCCGCGCCGAAGGAGTGGCCCAGCAGGTGGATCGGGCCGGGCGGCAGCTCGGCCGTCATCAGATCGTCTGCAAGTTTCTCGGCCATGGCTTCGAGCGAGCCGGCCGCCACCAGGCCGGCGAGCTGGACACCCACGACCGGCCGGCCCTCCAGGCGCCGCGCCAGCGGCAGGTAGGCGAAGGGATTGCCGCTGGCGCCCGGCAGCACGACGAGCGGCGAACCCTCGCCGGCGCCTAGCGGGACCAGCGCCGCCGCCGGCTCCAGGTCGAGGCGCGCCAGCGCGGCGGCGAGCCTGCGCACCGTCGGCGCGCGGAACAGGAGCGCGGCGTCGACCGCGAGCCCGAACCGCCGCTCGACGGCCGCCGCCATTTCGAGGGCGAGCAGCGAATGCCCGCCGAGCTCGAAGAAGGAGCGATCGAGCGGCACCGAGGGAAGGCCGAGCAGGGCGCTCCAGATCTCCGCCAGCGTACGCTCCTGTGCCGTCGCCGGCGCCGCCTCGGCGTCGGCCGGCGCGCGGCGATCCTCCGCCCTCGCTTCCGGCCCCTCCGGCACGGGCAGGTCGGCCGCGGCGACCTGGGCGGCCAGATCCTCCAGGCGGGTCTCCTCGCCGCCCAGGGCTTCCAGCAGGCCGTCGAGCAGGGCGAGCAGCCGCTCGGCCAGGCTCTCCGGTACGCGCCGCCGGTCGAAGACGAGCTGCAGGCGCAGGCGCTCGCCGGGCACGACGAGCAGCGCCAGGGGGTAGCGCGTGCGGGCGCCGCAGCTCGCGACCTCGACGACCGCCACGCCGGTCCCGTCGCCCTCAGCGCCGACCGGGGAATCGAGATCGCTCGGGTAGTTCTCGTAGACCAGCAGCGTCTCGAACAGCGGCCGGTCGGTGGGTCCCGCCGCTTGGCTCAGCGCGGCGGTGCCGACATGCTGGTGCGCGAGGACGCGGCCGTGGCGCGCGAAAAGTGCGGCCAGCCAGGCCTCGAGGCCCTCTGCCGCCGGAAGGGGCGCGCGCAGCGGCAGGGTGTCGATGAAGAGGCCGGCCCCGGTCTCGCTGCCGGGCAGGGTTTCGGGCCGGCCGGCGGTGGTGACGCCGAAGACCACCTCCTCGGCGCGCAGCAGGCCGCCAAGGACGAGGGTCCAGGCGGCCTGCACGAGGGTACCGAGCGTGACCGCGCGACGGCGCGCCGAGGCTTCGAGCTCACCCCGCCGCCCGACCTTGAGGTCGAGGCGCCGCTCGCCGTAGGGGTCGCCCTGGATCGCCGCGTCGCCGCCGGCAAAGGTGAGCGGCGGCAGGCGCGGCGCGGCTGCCAGTTCCGCGCGCCAGAAGGCCAGACTCTCCGACTGGTCCCGTTCGGCGAGCCAGGCAACATAGGCGCCGTAGGGCAGCGCTGCAGGCAGCCGCTCCGCCCGCCCCCGACACTCGGCCGCATAGAGGATCATGACCTCGCGCAGCAGCAGCGCCATCGACCAGCCGTCGAGCAGCAGGTGGTGGAAGGTCCAGACCAGGCGCCAGTCCTCGGCATCGACCCGCCAGAGCGCGAGCCGGAAGGCCTCCGGCCGCTGGAGGTCAAGGTCGGCCAGCCGGTCCTGCTGCAGCCGGGCCACGTCGGGCGCGCCCTGCCGCTCGACCCAGGAAGGCGGCGGCTGCCGGAACACCACCTGGAGCGGCTGCGGCAGGCCGTCCCAGAATAAGCCCGTGCGCAGGATCGCGTGACGCGCGACCACCCCTCGCCAGGCCGCCCGCAGCGCAGCCGGATCCAGGCGCCCCTTCAGGCGGATCTCCAGCTGCTCGTGGTGGACCCCGCTACCGGCCGCGGCGAGGCTGTCGAACAGCATGCCCTGCTGCTGCGGCGAGAGCGGCAGGATCGTCTCGATCGCCCGCGCCGGATGCCGCCCCGCGCGCGCTCCGATGCGCTCCAGAAGGCGCCCGAGGCGCGCCCGGTCGAGACCCGCGAGCGGCACGTCCGAGGGCAGCAGGCCGCCCTGCGCCGGATCCAGGGCCCAGGCGAGCAGCGCCCGCAGCCGCGCGGCGGTCTCCTCGAGCAGCCGCCTCGCCGTCGCCTCGCGGTGCCGGGTGGGGCTGTAGCGCAGGTCCAGGCGCAGGTGCCCCTCGGTCACCACGGCGATCAGCTCCAGCAGGTGCAGCCGCTCGGCGCCGGCGCCATAGAGGGCGCCGCTCGGCCCCTCGACCGGCCGCAAGGGCCCCGGCGCGGACTCGCCGAGGCGACCGAGGTAGTTCAGCGAGACCTCGGCCCGCTCGGTCCCGCGCGCACCGAGGCGCGCCTCGGCCAGCCAGGCGCCCGGGCCCTCGTCCGCAGGCCGCTCGACCCGTCGCGGATCGAGCCGCGTGAACCAGCCGACGGTTCCCGACAGGTCCAGCTCCGGCAGGACGTCGCGACCGTGGCGCTCGACGTCGAGAGTCAGCGCGTCCCCGCCGCTCCAGTCGAGCAGCGCTCCCGCCAGCGCCGCGAGCAGCAGCTCGGTCGGCTCGCTGCGCAGGGCCTCGTTGGCCTGCCCGAGGAAGACCCCGGTGAGATCGGCGGCGAGCCGGCAGGATAGGCTCACCGCCGTCGCCTCCTCGTTCGGGCCCTCGTCGAAGTCGACGGGCAGCGGCCACTGCGGCGGCGCCTCAGGCCGCACCGCCGCGGGCAGCCGCGCGGCATAGGCGCTCCAGGGCACCGCGACCGGCACCGGTTCGGCCGGCGCCGTCGCGCCCTCCTCGAGGAAGCGGCCGAGCTCCTCGATCAGCAGGCCCCAGGAGACGACGTCGACGACCAGGTGGTGCGCGACCAGCAGCAGCTGCTCGCTGCCGTCGACCCGCCGGAACAGCGCGCCCCGGAACAGGGGGCCCTGCAGGAGATCGAGCGATCCCTGGACGGCATCGGCCAGGGCGGACTGCTCGGCATCGTCCTTCGGGGCGAGGACCTGAAGTGGGACCGGCGTCGCCTCGCCGACCAGCGCGCGACGCCGCCCGCCCTCGCCGGGAAAGCGGAGGCGCAGCGCCTCGTGGCGCGCCGCCAGGCGGTCGAGGCCGGCCCGCAGGCGCTCTTCCGGCAGGGGTGCCGCGGCCGAGAGCAGAACCGCCTGGTTCCAGTGGGAGGGCTGCGCCAAACGCCGATCGAAGAACCACTGCTGGATTGGAGAGAGCGGCAGCGGGCCCTGGACCACGTCCGTCGCCTCGGGCCGCGGCGCCTCTGCCGAGCGCGCGGCGACGGCCGCCAGCCCGGCGACCGTCTGCTGCTCCAGCAGATCGCGCAGGCGGAAGACGATGCCGGCCTGGCCGGCGCGCAGCACGAGCTGCATCGCCAGGATCGAGTCGCCGCCGAGGGCGAAGAAGTTGTCCTCCGCGCCGACCTCCTCGAGCTTGAGCAGGTCGCGGAGGATGCCGGCCAGCGCCTCCTCGGTCGGCCCCTGCGGCGGCCGCGAGCGGCTTGCCTCGGCGATCCCGCCGTCCGGCGCCGGGAGCGCCCGGCGGTCGACCTTGCCGCTGCGGTTCAGGGGCAGCGCCGGCAGGAAGACGAAGGCGGCGGGCAGCATGTAGGCCGGCAGCCGCTCGGCCAGTGCCGCGCGCAGCGCCTCCGCCGAGGGCGTCGCGGCCGCCTCGGCGCCGACCAGGTAGGCGACCAGCCGCTTCGCGCCCGAGCCGGCGACATGCGTCACGACCGCGGCTTCGGCGATGCCCTCCTGGGCGAGCAGGGCCTGCTCGATCTCGCCCGGCTCGACGCGGAAGCCGCGCAGCTTGACCTGCTCGTCGAGCCGCCCGAGAAACTCGAGGACGCCGTCGGCGCGCCAGCGGACCCGGTCGCCGGTGCGGTAGAGCCGGCCCCGGCCCGAAAAGCCGTCCGGCACGAAACGCTGAGCCGTCAGCGCGGGTCGGCCGAGGTAGCCGCTGGCGACGCCCAGTCCCCCGACCCAGAGCTCGCCAGGGACGCCGTCCGGCGCCAGGCGGCCCCGGGGATCGACCACGTAGGCGCGCGTGTTGCCGATCGGGCGGCCGATCGGAACGCTCGGGCCCATTCGCTCGCCCGGCAGCAGCCAGTGCAGGGAGACGAAGGTCGTGCACTCGGTCGGACCGTAGCCGTTGCCGAGCCGGTGGTCGTGAAAGCCGAGCGCTGCCATCCGGTCGAGCACCGCCTGCGCGGCGCCTGGATGGACGACGTCGCCGCCGGCCAGCAGGTAGCGGACCCCGGCGAGCACGTCGGGAATGCTCTCGGCCATCCGGTGGAACAGGCCGGCGGTCAGCCAGAGCAGGTCGATCGCCTGATCTCGCAGCGTCGACGCCAGCGCCGCCGGCTCGAGCGGCCCCGGCGGCGCCACGACGAGCGTGCCCCCCGACAGCAGCGGCGTCCAGATCTCCAGGGTGCTGGCGTCGAAGGCCACGGAAGAAATCAGCAGGACCCGCTCGGGCGGGGGCCCCTCGTAGGCCACGCCTTCGACCAGTCGCAGCACGTTGCGATGGGTGACGCAGACGCCCTTGGGGCCGCCGGTCGAGCCCGAGGTGTACATGACGTAGGCGAGGGCATCGGGATCGTCCGGCGGCGAAGGCGGCAGAGCAGACGAGGTGCCGAAGGCCGCTTCGACGGCAAGGACGCGGAGCCCGTCCGCCGCGAGCTCGGGGGCGAAAGCCGCCTCGCTCACCACCACGCCCGCGCCGGCGTCGCCCAGCAGCGCCCGGCGGCGCGCCGCCGGCAGATCGGTCTCGAGCGGCAGGTAGGCCGCGCCCACCCGCAGCACGGCCAGCAGCGCGACCGGCAGCGCCAGGCTGCGCGGCAGGTGAAGGCCGACGACGTCGCCCGGCGCCACGCCGGCCGCGGCCAGTTCCGCGCCCAGGCGCCCCACCGCCGCCTCCAGCTCCGCATAGGTCAGGCTGGTCTCGCCGAAGGCGACGGCGACGGCATCGGGCCGGCGGGCGGCGGCCGCCGCCAGGCGCCTGGTCAGGGTCCGCGGCTCGCTCAGCGGCCTGGCGGGCGGATTGCGCGCGGCCAGGCGCTGGAGCTCTGCCTCGCCGACCAGCGGCAGGTCTGCGACCGCCGTCCCGGGGCTCCCGCCCGCGGCGGCAGCGAGTCGGGCGAAATGGTCGAGCAGGCGCTCGATGCGCTCGGCCTCGAAGAGGTCGCTGCAGTATTCGGCCTCCAGGCCAAGCGTCCCGTCCTCCCGCAGCTCGGCCGCGAGAAACAGGTCGACCTTGCTGCTCCGGGTCTCGAGGCGCAGCGGCGAGAGCCGCGCGCCGGCGAGGTCGAGCCGCTCGTCGAGGGCGCTCTGCAGGGCGAAGAGCACCTGGCAGAGCGGCGGATAGCGCGGGTCCCGCGCCGGCTGCGTCGCCTCGACGAGGCGCTCGAAGGGCACCTCCGCGCTGTCGAAGGCCTCCAGCACCGTGCGCCGCATGCGCGCGAGCAGGCCGCGGAAATCGGGTGCGCCGGACAGGTCGCAGCGCAGCGGCAGGGTATTGACGAAGAGCCCGATCAATCCCTGGCTTTCCGGCCGGTCGCGCCCGGCGAGCGGCGTGCCGACCAGGAAGTCTTCCTCACCGGTGTAGCGCCCGATCTGGGCCGCGAAGACGGCGACCAGGGCCATGAACAGGCTGGCGCCCTCCGCCTGCGCCACGGCGGCGAGGCGGGCCACGGTCTCGGCCGGCACCTCGATCCGCGCGCTGGCGCCGCGGAACGACTGGAGCGCCGGGCGCGGCCGGTCCGCCGGCAGCTCGAGGAGCTGCGGCGCGCCGTCGAGACGCTCGCGCCAGTAGGCGAGCTGCCGCTCGATCCGGGCCTGCCCCTCGGGACCGCGCTCGCGCCGGGAGAGCTCCGCATAGTCGGGCCAAGCGGGGTGTACCTCGCCGGCACCGGCCTTGGCGTAGGCCTCGCCGAGCGCGCGCAGCAGCAGCGAGATCGACCAGCCGTCGGCGATCGCGTGATGCAGCACGATGCCGAGGACGTGGCGCTGCGCCTCGATCCGCAGCAGCAGGGCCCGGAACAGGGGCGCCGTGCCCAGGTCGAAGGGTTCGGCGGCCAGGGCCGCAAGGCGCTCCCGCACGGCGCGCTCCGGATCGTCGGGATCGGCGAGCGACTCGACCGCCAGGGGCGGCGCGCAGTCGGGCAAAACGACCTGGCGCGGCTCCTCCCCGATCAGCCGCAGCGCCGTGCGCAGGCTGGGCTGGCGGTGCATGACCTGCGCGAGCGCGCGCGCCAGGGCGTCGCCGTCCAGGGGCCCGCGGATCTCGACCGCGCCGGGAATGTTGTGGGCGGGCCCGAGGTCGCCGAGCTGCTCGACGACCCAGAGCCGCCGCTGCGCGTGGCTGAGCGGCGCCGTCGAGGCCCCCTCGCCTGCCCTCTCCGAGGCCGCAGTCTCTGGGCCGGAGGACCCCGTTCCGAGCAGGGCGATCAGGGCGGAGCGTTGGCCGGCGATGCGCTCGCGCAGCTCGCCGGTCAGGGCGCCCTTCGGCGCCGAGAACCTCAGGCGGCCCTCCTCGACCCGGAGCCGGATGCCGAGCGCGCGGAGCTCGTCGAGCAGGTCGGGCAGGTTCAAATCTCGCCCTCCTCTCCCTCGGCGGCCTCGGTCTCGCGCTCCGGCTCGCCGCGGCCCTGCGCCTGCCAGCGCAGCGCCTCGACGACGCGCGCCTGGGCGGCCACCGTCGGCGCCTCGAGCAGGGCCCTCAGGTTGAGCGGCACGCCGGCGACCTCCTGGAGGCCCGCAAGCATGCGCACGGCCAGCAGGCTGTGCCCGCCCAACGCATAGAAGTCGTCCTCGACGCCGACGTCGGGCAGGCCCAGCGCCTGGCGCCAGATCCGGGCGATGGCCTCCTCCAGGCCGCTGCGCGGGCCCGCGAAGCCGGGCGCGCCTCCGGCCGGCGGCGCAAGGCCGGTCGGCACGGCGGGCGCAGGGGCCGGCGGGGCCGTCCCCTCGACCCAGCGTGCGAGGCGCGGCGCGAGCGGCGTTCCCGACACCAGCAGCCGCCCGCTCAGGCCGCTCCCGAGCAGCCGCGCGGCCAGCGCCGCCGCAACCTCCGGCACCAGCCCCTCGGGCGCGTCCTCGCCGAAGCGCCAGCCGTCCCAGTCGACGGCCAGCCAGCGGGCGCCCTCGCGCACCCGGCGCTCGACGTAAAGGTCCATGGCGGCGTTGGCGGCCGCGTAGGCGGCGAAGCCGAGGCCGCCCAGGATCGTCGAGAGCGAGGAGCAGAGCAGCACCGGGACCGCGCTCTGTCCGCCCAGCGCTTCGTCCAGCGCGCGGACCCCCTCGAGCTTCGCGCGGAACAGCCGCTCGACGGTGCCGGCATCGGTTTCGGCCAGCGCGACCTGCGCCGCCTCGCCGGCGATGCCGGCCGCGTGGACGACCGCGTCGAGCCGGCCGAAACGCTTGTGCGCACGTGCCATGACCTTGGCCAGCGCGCCGCGGTCGGCGACGTCGCAGCGTGCCGTCATCACGGTGGCGCCGGCCGCTTCCAGGGCCGCGATGTCGGCCTTGCGGCCGGCGCCCCCGGCGCGTCCGCACAGCACCAGCCTCGCCCCGGAGCGCGCGAGCGTCGCGGCGACCGCGAGGCCGAGCTTGCCGAACCCGCCGGTCACCAGCACCACCGGCCGCTCCGGCAGCGTCCCTTCGGGCAGGTCGAGGGAGTCCTGCACGGAGCGCCACAGCCGGCCGCCGCGCCAGGCAAGCTGCCGGGCGTCTCCGGCGCAGAGGGCGGCCAGGACCTGCGCCGAGGTCGCTTCCTCGGCCGGGTGGTCCAGGTCGAGCCGGTCCAGGTCGAGCCGGTCCAGGTCGAGCCGATGCAGCGAGAGTCCCGGCGTCTCCTGCGCGGCGACCAGCGCCGCCGCGCAGGCCGCGGCGCCGGCCTCGCCCAGCGCCTCGTCGCCAAGCAGGTCGCAGGCGCCGGCCGTGAGCAGGTACAGGCGCGCGGGACGGGTCTCGGCGAGCAGCGCGGCGAGACGCGGGACGACCTCCGCGGCCTCCTCGGCCTGGGTCACGCAGTACAGCAGCGCGTCGGCGGGCCCCGACTCGCTCGGCTCGCCACCCGCCTGCCGGATCGCGGCGGCCAGGGGCGCCCCTGCGCCCGCCGCGCGCCAGCGCTGGCCGGCAAGCTCGGGCTGCGACGGCCTCTCCTCGAGGCGCCGCCAGCCCGGGCGGAGCGTGACCGGCTCCAGCAGGAGCTCGCCCGGCCCGGCAGCCTCGAGCCAGTAGCGCCGCCGCGCCAGGGGGTGGCCCGGCAGGGCGAGCTTGCGGGGCGTGGCCGGGGCATGGAAGGCCCGCCAGTCGAGCTCGAAGCCGGCGCGCCAGGCCGCGCCCGCCGCCTCGGCGAGACAGCGGTCGGGCGCGGTCTCCTCCAGCGCCCCGGGCAGGCAGCGGATCAGGGCGCGCCCTCCGCAGGCCGGGTGCTGGCGGGCGAGCGACAGCAGGCTGCGACCCGGGCCGACCTCGACCAGCAGGTGATCGGAGCCGTCGAGCAGCCGGTCGAGGGCCGCGCCGAAGCGCACCGGCTCGCGCAGCTGCCGGGCCCAGTAGTCCGGGTCGACCGCCTGCTCGTCGGTGAGCCAAGTGCCGGTGAGGTTGGACAGCAACGGCAGCGTGGGCGCCTGCCGCTCGACGGCGGCCACCGCCTCGGCGAAGGGCGCCATGACCGGCTCCATGGCCGGCCCGTGGAAGGCATGCGAGGTGTGCAGCGCCTGGCTGGCGATACCCAGCCCGGACAGCTGGCCGGCGAGCGCGGCCACCGCCTCCTCGGTACCGGACACGACCGTGAGCGAGGGGCCGTTGAAGGCAGCGATGCCGACCGCCGGTCCGAGCAGCGGTGCGAGCTCGCCGGCGCCGGCTTCGACCGCCAGCATCGCCCCGGCCGGCTGCGCCTGCATCAGCCGCCCGCGCAGGGCGACCAGGCCCAGCGCGTCCTCGAGCCGGAACACCCCGGCCAGGGTCGCGGCCACCAGCTCGCCCAGGCTGTGGCCGAGCAGGACCGCGGGTCGCAGTCCCCAGGCCATGATCTGTCGTGCGACCGCGTACTCGACGATGAACAGGGCGGGCTGCGCCAGGTCCGTGCGGCGCAGCAGCGAGGCCTTGCGGCGGTCGCCGCCGGCCGGCGCGAGCACGAGCTGGCGCAGGGTCACCGCCAGCTCCCCCGGCAGCGCCGCAAGGCAGCGCTCCACCGTCTCCCGGTAGGTCGGCAGGCTCTCGGCCAGGCCGGCGCCCATGCCGGGATACTGGCTGCCCTGGCCGGAGCAGAGGAAGGCGACGGCAGGCGGGCTCGCGGCGGTCGGCGAGGCCGTCGTGCCGGCCGGCGCCGGCGCCCGCAGCGCCTCGACCGCCTCGGCCGGGCTGGCCGCGACCACGAAGCGACGCTCGGCGAAGGCGCGCCGCCCGGCCTGCAGGGTATAGGCGACGCCGGCCAGGTCCGCCTCCGGCCTCGCCTCGAGCCAGTCCGCGAGCTCGGCGGCGGCGGTATCCAGCGCCGGGGCGCTCGCCGCGGACAGCAACAGCAGCTGGCGGTCCCGGGCGGCCGGGCCCGGCTCGCGCGGCGGCGCCTGCTCGAGCACCGCGTGGGCGTTCGTGCCGCCGATCCCGAAAGAGCTGACGCCGGCGCGGCGCGGGCCGGAGCCGCTCCAGGCCCTCAGCTCGCCGTTGACGAAGAAGGGCGAGTGCGCCAGGTCGAGCCGCTCGTTCGGGCGGCGGAAATGCAGGCTGGGCGGCAGCAGGCCGTGCTCGATCGCCAGCGCCGCCTTGATCAGCCCGGCGACGCCGGCGGCGGCGTCGAGGTGGCCGACGTTGGTCTTGACCGAGCCGAGGGCGACGCTGGCTTGCGCCGGGGCCGCCCCGACGCCGGGGCGCCCGAAGGCCCGCGCCAGCGCACCGACCTCGACCAGGTCGCCGAGCGGCGTGCCGGTGCCGTGGGTCTCGACGTAGCCGATCTCCGCGGGAGCCAGTCCCGCCGCCTCCTGGGCTGCGGCGATGACCGTCGCCTGGCCCTCGACGCCGGGCGCGGTGAAGCCGACGCGCGCGTTGCCGTCGTTGTTGATCGCGCTGCCCTTGATCACGGCGTGGACGGGGTCGCCGTCCGCGAGGGCGTCGGACAGGCGCTTGAGCACCACGACCCCGACGCCGCTGCCCGGGACGGTGCCGGCGGCCTCGGCGTCGAAGGCGCGGCAGTGGCCGTCCGCCGAGGCGATTCCGCCTTCCTGGTGGAGGTAGCCGACGCCGCTCGGCACGCTGATCGACGCGCCGCCGGCGAGCGCGACCCGGCACTCGCCCGCGACCAGGGAGCGGCAGGCCTGGTGCACCGCGACCAGGGAGGTCGAGCAGGCGGTCTGCACGGTGATCGCCGGTCCGGTCAGGCCGAGTTTGTAGGCGACGCGGCTTGACAGATAGTCCTTGTCGTTGGCGAAGAGCGTCTGGAAGGCGGCGGCCGGGTCGCGCTGAAGCGCGCGCCAGCTGTCGCGGCCGGCCAGCTGCGACAGGGCGTAGCTGCTGATGCCGGCACCGGCGAAGACGCCGATCGGGCCGGCGGGGCGTGCCGGATCCTGCCCCGCCCGCTCGAGCGCCTGCCAGGCGCACTCCAGGAAAAGCCGGCCCTGGGGATCGAGCTGCTCTGCCTCGGCCGGGCTGTAGGCGAAGAAGCCGGCGTCGAAGAGGTCGATGCCGTCCGGCGCCGCGGCCGCCCGCACGTAGCACGGATCGGCGAGCAGGGAGTCCGGCACGCCGGCGGCGCGCAGCTCCTCCTCGCTCAGCCTGCGGATCGCCTCGTGGCCCTCGGTGAGCAGGGCCCAGAAGGCCTCGACGTCGGCGGCGCCCGGGAAGCGGCAGGCCATGCCGACGATGGCTATGCCCTCTACCGCCTCCGGCCGTCGCCGTGGCAACGGCGCGAGCTCGCCGGCCGCCGGCTCGGCGGCGCCGGCCGGGCTGAGGTGACCCGCCAGGCTCTCGACGGTGGGAAAGCGAAACAGGTCGACCAGCGCCACTTCGGGATAGACCGCCCGCAAGCGGGCGTGGACCTGAACCAGCAGCAGCGAGGTCCCGCCGGCCTCGAAGAAGTTGGCGTCCGGCGCCACCGACGGCAGCGCGAGCACCGCGCACCAGGCCTCGGCGATCGCCCGCTCGCTGTCGCGCAGGGGCCGGTCGCCGCTGCGCCCCTGCAGCGGCTGCGGCGGCGGCAGCGCCTTGCGATCGAGCTTGCCGCTGGCGTTCACGGGCAGCGCCTCGAGCAGTAGGTAGCTGTCGGGCACCATGTAGGCCGGCAGCCGCTCGCCGAGGTGCCGGCGCAGCGCCTCCCTGAGCGGCTCCGCTGCCGGGGCGCCGGGCGCCGGCACCAGGTAGGCGACCAGCCGGGCCGCCGCCGCGTCCTCGCCGTGGACCGTCACCACGGCCGCACGGACCGCGGGATGGCCGAGCATCACCGCCTCAATCTCGCCCAGCTCGATGCGCTGGCCGCGCAGCTTGACCTGGAAGTCGAGGCGGCCGAGGAACTCCAGCGCGCCGTCGGGCAGCCAGCGCACCCGGTCGCCGGTGCGGTAGAGCCGCGCCCCCGGCGCCGGCGAGAAGGGGTCCGGCAGGAAGCGCTCGGCGGTCAGGCCGGGCCGGTTCAGGTAGCCGAGGCCGACCTGGTCGCCGCCGAGATGGAGCTCGCCCGGGACGCCGACCGGAACCGCCTGTCCATGCCGGTCGAGCACGTGCAGCCGGCAGTTCGGCACCGGGTAGCCGATCGGCGGCGTGCGGCGCCCGCCGGGCGGAAAGCAGTCCCAGGCCGTGACGTCGATGGCCGCCTCGGTCGGGCCGTAGAGGTTGTGCAGGCTGGCCGAGAGGCCGCGCTCGAAGAAGCGGCGCTCGAGATCGGCGGAGACCGCCTCGCCGCTGAGGAAGACCCGCTCCAGGCCGGCGCAGGCGACCGGGTCGGCCGAGGCCAGGAAGGTCTCCAGCACCGAGGGCACGAAGTGGACGACGGTCACGCCGTGGCGCGCGATGGTGGCGGCGAGGTACTGGGGATCGCGGTGGCCGCCCGGCCGCGCGAGCACCAGCCGTGCGCCGGCGATCAAGGGCCAGAAGAACTCCCAGACCGAGACGTCGAAGGTGTAAGGCGTCTTCTGCAGCACCCGGTCGCGCTCGCCGAGGCCGTAGTACTGCTGCATCCAGGCGAGGCGATTGACGATGCCGCGCTGGCTGTTGAGCGCACCCTTCGGCCGTCCGGTCGAGCCGGAGGTGAAGAGCAGGTAGGCGGAATCCTCCGCGCCGACCGGCGGCGGCCCGCTCAAGGGCTCGCCGACCTCGGCGACGTCGTGCCAGCGGGCCCCCGCCGGCAGGCGCCCGGCCAGCTCCGGGGTGGTGACGACGAGCGAGGGATCGGCGTCCTCGAGCATGTCGGCAAGCCGGGCGACCGGCTGTTCCGGGTCGAGCGGCAGGAAGGGCGCGCCGCAGCGCAGCGCGGCCAGCAGCGCGACGACCAGCTCCAGGGAGCGCTCCAGGCAGATCGCGACCGGGCGCCCCGGCCCGGCCCCGGCGGCGGCGAGGGCGCCGGCCAGCCGGTCGGCGCTCGCGATCAGCTCGGCGTAGCTGATCCGCGCCTCGCCGAAGACCGCCGCCACGGCCTCGGGGCTCCGCGCCGCCTGGGCGTCGACCAGGTCGAGCAGGCGCGGCGGCAGATCGTAGTCCAGGCCGGTGTCGTTCCAGTGGTCGAGGCGCGCCTGCTCCTCCTCGGTCAGCAGCGCCAGGCGATCGACCGGCCGGTCCGGCTCGGCCAGGATCGCCGAGAGCAGCTGCCGGAAGTGGCCCTCGAGGCGGACGATGGTGCCGGAATCGTAGAGGTCCGTGCGGTAGACGAAGCCACCCGACAGGGCCTCCGGGCGCTCGTCGAGATAGAGCGAGAGGTCGAACTGCGCGACGCCCGGGTCGAGCTCGACCGGCTGCAGCGCCAGGCCCGGAATCTCCGGCTCCGGCCCGCTCGCCGCCTGGTAGCTGAACAGCACCTGGAAGAGGGCGTGACGGCTCATGTCGCGGCTCAGCGACAGGCCGTCGACCAGCTTCTCGAAGGGCAGGTCCTGATGGGCCTGGGCATCCAGCGCCACCGCCCGCACCCGCGCCGCCAGGGTCCGGAAGTCCGGCGCATCGGAGAGGTCGAGGCGCAGTACCAGGGTGTTCACCAGGCAGCCGACGAGACCCTGCGTCTCCGGCAGCTCGCGCCCTGCCACGGGCACGCCGATGGCGAAGTCGCCTTGGTCGCTGTAGCGCGCGAGCAGCACCGCGAAGGCGGCCAGCAGCACCTGGAAGCGCGTGGTCCCGGTGTCGGCGGCGAGCCGCGCGACGCCTTCGCGCGTCGCGGCGTCGAACGCGAAGTCGTGGCGCGCGCCCTCGGCGGACTGGACCGGCGGTCGCGGCCGGTCGGTCGGCAGCTCCAGCGTCGGCAGGCCGGCCAGCCGCCCGCGCCAGTGCTCGAGCAGTGCGTCGAGGCGCTCCGCGTCGAGCTGGCGCTGCTGCCAGGCGGCGTAGTCGGCGTACTGGATCGTCAGTGCCGGCAGCGGCGAGGGCCGACCGCCGGCGAAGGCCCGGTAGAGGGCGGCGGTCTCGGCGAGCAGCAGCTCGACCGACCAGCCGTCCGCGACGATGTGGTGCAGCGAGACCAGCAGCACGTGGCGCTCGGCCGACTGCCGCAGCAGCTTCAGGCGGATCAGGGGCCCCTCGCCGAGGTCGAAGGGCAGCCGCGCCTCGGCGCGGCCCAGGCGCCGCACCTCCTCCTCGCGGGCGAAGGCCGGCAGCGGCGCCAGGTCGACGACCGGCAGCGCCAGGCCGCGCGGCGCTCCTACGACCTGGACCGGCGTCCCGTCGAGCAGCCGGAAGCGCGTGCGCAGCGTCGCGTGGCGCCGCTCGATCTCCTCGAAGGCGCGGCGCAGCAGCTCGACGTCGAGCGATCCCTCGATGGCCAGGGCGCCGACCAGGGCATAGGCCGGACTCTGGCTCTCCAGCTGGTGCAGGAACCACAGGCGGGTCTGCGCCGGCGACAGCGGGTGCGTCGTCTCGGCGGCCGAGACCCCGATCGTCTCGACCCCGGCCGAGGTCGGCGGCGCGGCGGCGTCGCGCACCTGCTGCAGCCGCTCGGCGAGGCCGGCAAGGGTCGGCGCCTCGAACACCGCGGCGACCGGCAGGTCGGCCTGCAGGCGGTCGCGCATCCGGGCGACCAGGCGGCAGGCGAGCAGCGAGTGGCCGCCGAGATCGAAGAAGCTGTCGCCGCGCCCGACCTCGGCGACGCCCAGCAGCTCGCGCCACAGCGCCGCCAGCTCGCCTTCGAGCGGCGTCGTCCTCTCGGACGAGACCGCCGGCGCGCCGTCTTCCGGCCTCGTGGAGGAGCCTGCCGACGCTCCCGTCGCGAGCGCCAGCGGCCGTTCCGGATCGGCGACCCAGCCTTCGGCCAGCCGCCGGAGGTCCTCGGCCAGGCGATGCGCCGTCGGCGGGTCGAACAGCAGGCTGCTGTACTCGAGCCGGCCGTCGAGGCCGCCGCCGGCCCGCCGGGTCAGCTCCAGGGTCAGCTCGAACTTGGCGCCCTGTTGCGGCAGGTCGAGCGGGCGCACTGCCAGGCCCGGCAGGTGGAGGTCCGAGAGGGGGTCCTCGTGCAGGGCGAAGGCAGTCTGGAACAGCGGCGAACGCCCCGTGGCCCGCGGCACTCTCAGCGCCTCCACCAGGCTCTCGAAGCCCGTCTCGCGGTGCGCGAAAGCGACGAGGACCGTCGACCGCAGCCGCTCCAGGAGCAGGCCGAGGGAGGGTCCGCCGGAGAGATCGACGCGCAGCACCAGGGTGTTGGCGAAGAGCCCGATCAGCCGCTCGAGCTCCGGCCGGTCGCGGCCGGCCTCCGGCACGCCGACGCAGAGGTCGTCCTGGCCTGCGGCCCGGCCGAGCGCCGCCGACCAGAGACCGAGCCACAGCATGAAGGGGGTCGCGCCGCAGGCCCGCGCCTGCCCCTCGAGCGCCTCGACGAGGGCGGCGGGCAGGCTGAAGTCGTGGCGCGCGCCGTCGGGCGGCAGGAGCGCCGGCACCGGCCGGTCGACCGGCAGGGCGAGCAGCGGCGCGTCGGCGAGCCGCCCGGTCCAGTAGGACAGCGCCGCCTCGGCGGTCGGACTTTCGGTCTGTTCGGCCTGCCAGGCGGCATAGTCGGCATACTGGATGGCGGGCTCGGGCGGCGGGTCCAGCGCCTCGCCGCGGGCCCGCCGGTAGAGCAGCGCCAGCTCCTCGACCAGAAGGGCGATCGACTGGCCGTCGCAGGCGGCGTGGTGCAGGGCGATGCCGAGCAGGTGATGCTCCTCCGCGAGGCGGGCGACCTGCGCGCGCAGCAGCGGCGCCCGCGCCAGCTCGAAGGGCCGCGCCAGGGCCTCGGCGAGGTGTCGCTGCGCCGCGCCTGCCCGCGTGGCCGCCGGCCGAGCCTCGAAGGAGAGCACCGGCAGGCTGAAGGGCAGCTTGGGCTCGATCGCCTGCAGCGGCTCGCCGTCGACCGCGACCAGCGCCGTGCGCAGGATCTCGTGGCGCGAGACCAACTCCTGGAAGGCCTGCTCGAGGGCCGCGCAGTCGAGCGCGCCCCGGATCTCCAGCGCGTGGGCGACGACATAGGCCGCGCTCGGCCCCTGCAGCTGGTCCAGGAACCAGAGCCGCCGCTGCGCCGGGGAAGCCGGGAAGACGTAGACCTGGCCGCTCATCCGGTGCCCTCTTCCTCGCGGCGCGTCTCCAGCCCCAGGGTCGCCCGGTCGAGCCGCCGGCGCTCCCGGTCGACCCGACGGATGCTCCCCGCTCCCGCCGCCGGGGCCGGTGCCGCCGGTATCGGTGCTGCTGCAGTCTGCGGCGTGCGCGCGGCCGACTGGTGCGCCCGGGAGGCCTCGATTGCCGCAGCCGCCGCAGCGACGGTGGGGCGCTCCAGGAAGGCCTTGATCGGGAGCTCGACGGCGTAGCGCTCGCGCAGCGTCGCGACCAGGCGCGCGGCCATCAGCGAGTGGCCGCCAAGGCGGAAGAAGTCGTCGTCCACGCCGAGCTCCGCCGTGCCGAGCAGCGAGCGCCAGAGCGCCAGCAGCTCCCGCTCCAGCGCCGTCTCCGCCGCACGGGGTGGCGCAGGCGCCGGATCGGCCGTCTCCGGCAGGGCGAGGGCCTTGCGGTCGATCTTGCCGTGGGCGCTCAGCGGCAGGGCGGCCAGGCCGACGAAGCGGTCGGGGATCATGTGGGGCGGCAGGCGGCGCGCCAGATGATCGCGCAGGCCGTCCGCCAGGCCTGCCGGCAGGAGCCCCCTCGCCGGCCCGGAGCCGCCGCCAAGTGACTCGGCGCGCAGCGACTCGGCGCGCGGCTCGGGCACCGGCGGCAGCGTGTGGCCCGGACGCCGGGCATAGAGGCAGTGGATCGCCGTGCCGGCCAGCCAGCGCTCCTGCTCGGCGACCACCTCGAAGCCGCGCTCCCGCAGCAGCGCCTCGACCGCCTGGAGGCGCCCCTCGATGTCGTGGACCTCGATCACGACCTGGCGGATCCTCGGCCAGTCGCCCGCGTCGATGCCCTGGAGCACCGACCACTCGGCCTTCTCGACGTCGATCTTGAGCAGGTCGACACGCTCGATGCCCAGGCTGTCGAGCAGGCCGGACAGGCGGCGGGTCGGCACGGTCACGGTCTCGCTCGCGAGCCGGTCGGCGACCAGCTCGTCGAGCAGGTCCGCCTCGATGCCCGCCGCCTCCCCGCCCTGCTGCAGGAAGGCGCGGACCACGGCGGTCTCTTCCTCGCGATCGGCGCTGGGGCCGGACAGGATCGAGACATGCGGGTACCAGGTGAAGGCGGTTTCGCCGTCGGTCTCGGCGAGCGCCAGGGCGTGGCTGGTGATCCGTCCGCCGGCCAGGGCCGCATTGGAGGCCAGCAGCGCATGGACCGCGGGCACCGGCTCGAAGGCGTGGATGCGCGCGCCGGGCAGGCTGGCCGCGACCGAGAGGGCGAAGATGCCGGCGTTGGCGCCGATGTCGAGCACGACCGCGTCCTCCGGCAGCCCGATGCCGTGGCGGAAGTAGGTCCGCTCCTCGAAGTGCTCGCGCACCATGAAGGCGGTCTCGGCAGGATTGAGCGCGGCGATCCGCAGGCCGCCCGGCAGCAGGAAGCCCTCCCGCTCCCCGCCGGGGAGCTCGGTTGCGGCCGGCGCCGCGGCGTTCGGCACGATCCAGGCGACCAGGCGCCGTGCGACGGCGTCCTCGCCGACCAGCCCCGCGACGGCGTCGCGCACCGCCGGATGCGTGCGCAGGGCGGCCTCGATCTCGCCCAGCTCGATGCGCTGTCCGCGCAGCTTCACCTGGTTGTCGCGGCGCCCGAGGTAGAGGATCGCGCCGTCGGCCCGCCAGCGGCCGAGGTCGCCGGTGCGGTAGAGGCGCTCGCCGGCGCGGAAGGGGTCGGGGACGAAGGCCTGCTCGGTGAGCTCCGGGCGCTTCAGGTAGCCCCGCGCGAGCTGCACGCCGCCGAGATGGATCTCGCCGACGCCGCCGACCGGCACCGGGCGGCCCCGGTCGTCGAGGATGCGCACCAGGGTGTTGGCGATCGGGCGGCCGATCGGCACCGCCGGCTCCTCCGGCAGGTCGAGGCAGGCCCAGTGGGTGACGTCGATCGCGGCCTCGGTCGGGCCGTAGAGGTTGTGCAGTTCCGCGGGCAGGCCGAGGGCGTGAAAGCGCGCCACCAGGTCGCGCGGCAAGGCCTCGCCGCTGCAGACCACCCGCTGGAGAGAGCTGCAGGCGGCCGCCTCCGGATCCTCGACGAAGACCGCCAGCATCGAGGGCACGAAGTGGCAGACCGTGACCCGCTCCTCTCGGATCGTGCGGGCCAGGGCGCGCGGGTCGCGGTGCAGCTCCGGCTCGGCGACGAGCAGGCGCGCGCCGACGGTCAGCGGCCAGAAGAATTCCCAGACCGAGACGTCGAAGGTGTAGGGCGTCTTCTGCAGGACCGTGTCGCCGTGGCCGATCGGGAAGGCCTGCTGCATCCACGCGAGGCGGTTGCGCAGGCCGCCGTGCAGCGAGACGACGCCCTTCGGCCGGCCCGTGGAGCCCGAGGTGAAGAGCAGGTAGGCGGGCTGATCGGCTCCTGCGCGCGGCAGTGCGGAAGCCGCCGTCTCGGGCGCCGGCGCCTCGAGGTCGAGCGGGCCGAGCTCGAGCAGCGGCCGCCCGGCGGCCAGCGCCGAGCGCATCGCCTCCGGCACCCGCAGGCCGGCGCGGGTCAGCGCCGCGACGGGCTCCGCGTCGCCGAGCGCGCCGGCCAGCCGCTCGGGCGCCTCGTCGAGCGCGACGGGCAGGTAGGCGGCGCCGACGCGCAGCACCGCCAGCAGGCCGACGACCATCTCGAAGGAGCGGTCGAACAGGCAGGCGACGCTGGTCTCCGGGCCCGCGCCGAGCGCCGCCAGCTTCTCCGCCAGCGCGCCGCTCTCGGCCGCGAGACGGCCGTAGCTCATGGTCCGCCCGGCGAAGGCCAGCGCCGGCGCCTCCGGCGCGCGGGCCGCCTGCGCCTCGAACTGCTCATGCACCAGCCCGAGGTCCGCCGGCCAAGCCTGGGCCGTGTCGTTCCATCCTTCGAGCAGCAGCGCCCGCTCGGCCTCCCCGACCGGCGTCAGGTCGCGCAGCGGCGCCTCGGGCTGCTCGGCCAGGGCCGCGGCCCAGACCTGAAGCTGCTCGGCCAGGCGCTCGACGGCCGCCGGGCTGAACAGGTCGGCATCGTAGTCGAGGTCGAGAGTGAGCGACCCCTCGACGTCGAGCGCGTTGATGCAGAGCGGGAACTTTGCGCCCTGCGCCGGCGAGGGCAGCAAGCGGGCGCTCACCCCCGGAATCGCCGGGCCGAGGCTGGGGCGGTCGAGGTTGAAGGTGACCTCGAGCAGCGGCGGCCGCTCGGCGCTCCAGGCGAGCCCGAGCAGGCGCAGCAGCTCCGCGTAGGGGTAGTCCTGGTGGTCCAGCGCTTCGACCAGCGCCGAGCGCGTGCGGGCCAGATGCGCGGTGAAGGACTCCTCGGCGCGCCACCGGCTGGCGACCGGCACGAGATGGGTCGCATAGCCGACCGCTTCGGCCAAGTCCGCCTCGTGGCCGCGGCCGAGCACCGGGCAGCCGACCAGCAGCGCCTCGCGACCGGTCAGCTGGTGCAGGAAGGAGGTGACGACCGCCAGCAGCGCGGCGAAGGGGGTCGCGCCCGCGGAGCGGCCGAGCGCCTCGATCCGGCGGCGCAGCCCGGCGTCGAGCGTGAAGCGATGGCGCCCGCCGCGCCGCGGCCGGCCCTCGACCGGCCGGCGGTCGGTCGGCAGGTCGAGCGGCTCGGGCAGCGGCGACAGGGCCGCGCGCCAGAAACTCTCCAGCTCGGCGCGACGCGCGCCCTCGAGCGCGGCCTGCTGGTAGCGCACCAGGTCGCTCAGCTGACCCGCCGGCGCCGCCGGGGGCGCAGCGCCTTTCAGCTCGGCGCGGTAGCAGGCGCAGAGGTCGTTGAGCAGCAGCGCCAGCGACCAACCGTCGACGAGGATGTGGTGTGCGGCCAGCGCCAGGACCTGCCGCCCCTCGGATTCCTCCAGCAGCCCGACGCGCAGGAGCGGCGGCGACGATAGGTCGAAGGGACGGGACAGGAAGGCGGCGAGCCAGGCGTCGCGCGGCACGCCGCTCGCGCGGTCCAGCGCGACCGGCAGGGTCTCCCGAATCTCCTGGGTCCGGCCGTCGCCGTCGATGGCGGTCCGCAGCGCCTCGTGCCGGGCGACCAGGCGCTGCAGCGCCGCCTCCAGCAGCGCCGGCTCGAGCCCGCCCTCGAGCTCCAGGGCGAGGGATTCGGTGTAGGCGAGCGACGCCGTCTCCTCGACCTCGGCGAGCAGCCAGAGCTGCTGCTGGGCCGCCGAGAGCGGCAGCACCCGCGAGGCCGCGACGGCGGAGCGACCCGGACTCGCCTCGATGTAGCCGCCCTCGCGCAAGGCCAGCACGCTGTTGCGCACGGCCTGCGCGACCTGGTCCATTTCCACCGGCCCGTGCGCCGCCGACAGGAAGCAGTTGCGCCCCTCCCAGACGAAGACGCCCTTCTCGAGCAGGTGGTAGAACAGCAGGTCGAGGTTGCCGCGGTGGGCGAAGCGGAACAGCGAGCCGCAGGTCAGCAGCTCCAGCGGCACCTCGCGCTCGGCGAGCCAGCGGTTCAGCTCGGCGGCGAAGCGGCCGGTCAGCGCGTTGAGGTCGGCCTGCAGCGCCGGGCCGCGCCGCTTCATCTCGGCCAGCGCCGCACGGGTCGAGGCCATGGCCAGGGGATTGCCGTTGAAGGTGCCGGCGAAGAAGGTGACCTCGCCCGCAGGGTAGGAGGCGTCGCCGTAGCGCCAGAGGCCGCCGTCGATGCCGTCGAGCAAATCGCCGCGCCCGGCGACGGCAGCGACCTCGATGCCGCCGCCCATCGCCTTGCCGTAGGTCGCCAGGTCGGCCTCCACGCCGAACCAGGCCTGGGCGCCGCCGGGATGCAGGCGGAAGCCGGTGATCATCTCGTCGAAGATCAGCAGCAACCCGAGCTCGCGCGTGACCGCGCGCAGCCGCTTCAGGTAGTCGCCCGGCTGCAGCTGCAGGGCACGGCTCTGCACCGGCTCGACGAGCACCGCCGCCAGGCGGCCGGCGTGGCGGCGCAGCGTCTCCAGGCTGGCGTCGTCGCCGTAGTCGAGCAGCAGGACGTCCTGCACCATGGCGGCCGGAATGCCGCCGGCGACCGGTTCCGCCTCGAAGCCGTCGCCGGCGCCCGCCGCCAGCAGGCCGTCGCTGTGGCCGTGGTAGGAATTGCGGAACAGCGCGATGCCGTCGCGGCCCTTGGCGAGGCGCGCGAGGCGGACCGCGGTCATCACCGATTCGCTGCCGGACTGGCAGAAGACGACGCGGTCCATGCCGGTAAGCTCGCAGAGCAGTTCGGCCGCCGCCGCGGCATCCGCCGAGCGCGGGGCCATGGCGAGCCCGCGGTCGAGCGCGGCACGCTGCGCCTCCAGCAGGAAGGGCGCGCGGTGCCCGAAGAGGTTGACGCCGAAGTCCATCGAGACGTCGATGTACTCGTTGCCGTCGATGTCCCACAGGCGGGCACCCTCGGCGCGCGCGCCCGTCAGCGGATAGAGCATCTCCTTGATCGAGGGCCGGAAACCGGCCGAGGCGCGGCTGTCGGCGAGGCGCGGGCGCCCCGCCTCGGCGAGCTGCTTGCTGCGCGCCGTGCGCCTCGTGTAGCGCGAGACCAGCGCCTCCAGGTGGGCCTGCCGCCGCGGGTCGCCCTGGCCGGCCTCCTCGCGTCGCGGCGGGCGGTGCGGCCCGTGATCGCGTCGCGCTGCCGCCGGCCGGCGCGCCGCGGCCGACCCCGGCACGGCCGACCCCGGCACGGCCGACCCCGGCACGGCCGACCCCGGCACGGCCGATTCGCGTCCCGAGAGGGCGGCGAGCTGCTGGCTGACGACGTTCTGCACCAGGTCGAGCTGGCGGGCGAAGAGTGCGGCGAGCTCTTCGCCGGCCGCGGCACCGGCGGGACCGGGCGTGCTCGCCGGGGCGGCGAGCGTGGATCCGGGCAAGGCCGAAGAGCGGTCCTCGGCCGTGGCGGGAGCGGCCTGCGCCACGTAGTCGGCGAGCGCGCGCACGCTGGTCAGCTCCTCGAAGAACTGCCGGCCGGAGAGGGTCAGGCCGTAGCGGAGGCGCACCAGCCGCCCGACCTCGACGAGGCTCAGGGAATCCGCGCCCAGCTCGAGCAGCGGCGCGTCGGGATCGATGTCGGCCGGGTCGCTCTTCAGCGCCTCGGCGACAAGGGCGATCATCGCGTTCGTATCGGCGGCGGCCCGCGGTGCAGGCAGCGGCGCGACGACGCCCTCGGTCCCCTCGGGTTCGCTCATCGCAGGTTCCTCGATCCAGTGGACGCGCCGCTCGAAGGGATAGCCGGCCTGCCACAGCCGGCGTCGGCCGTAGGGCCGGTCGACGGCCGCCCAGTCGACCGGCTGTCCCTCCAGCCAGAGCGCGGTCAGGCTCTCCAGGCAGCAGCGCCAGTCGGGCTCGCCCGGATCCAGCGCCGGAAGGAAGCGCGCCGTCGGAAGGCAGGCCCGGCCGAGCGCCGAGAGCACCGGGCGCGGCCCGATCTCCAGGAACCGTTCGATGCCGCGGTCGGCGAGCGTCTTCAGCGCCTCGGCGAAGCGCACCGGCTCGCGGGCGTGGCGCGCCCAGTCGGCCGGCAGCGGCTGCGCGCCCGGCGCCAGCAGGGCACCGTCGAGGTTCCGCGCCAGCGGCACCGCACCGGCCCGCCAGGAGACCGAGCCGGCGAGCGCGGCCAAGGGCTCCAGCACCGGGTCCATCATGGGCGAATGGAAGGCATGGGAGACCGGCAGGCGCTGGCTGCGCAGGCCGCGCGCGCCGAGGCGCGACTCGACGCACGCCACGGCTTCGCGGTCGCCGGCCAGCACCGTCGCCCGCGGCCCATTCAGCGCCGCGAGCGAGACCCGCTCGGCAAGCTCGCCGATCGCCTCGAGGGCGGTCGCGGCGTCGGCGGCGACCGCGAGCATGTCGCCTTCCGGCAGGGCGTCCATCAGGCGCCCGCGCTCGGCCACCAGCGGCAGCAAATCCTCGAGGTCGATCATCCCGGCGACGGCCGCCGCGACGTACTCTCCAAGGCTATGGCCGAGCACCGCCGCCGGCTCGATTCCCCAGCTGCGCGACAGGCAGGCGAGCGACCACTCGAGCGCGACCAGCGCCGGCTGCGCGTAGCGGGTGCGCGCCAGCCGCTCGGTCTCCTCGCCGTAGAGCAGCGCGACCAGCGGGACGTCGAGATGCGGTTTCAGGATGCGCGCGCAGCGCTCGATCTCGGCGGCGAAGGGCGGCGAGGTCTCGTAGAGGCCGCGCGCCATGCCGGCGCCGACGGCGCCCTGGCCGGTGAAGAGGAAGGCGACCGGCGCTGCGGCCGTCCCGGTCGCCCGGCCCAGTGCGACCTCGGCCGGCCGCTCGCCGCGCGCGACGGCCGCCAGGCGGTGGCGCAGCTCCGTCTCGTCCGCCACCACCGTCGCCAGGCGGCAGGCATGCTGCGCGCGCCCCGCGTTGTTGGTGAAGCAGCGGTCGCCGATCGGCGCGGCCTCGCCGAGGCTGGAGGCGACCGCCCCGGCCAGCGACCGCAGCGCCGCCGGCGAGCGCGCCGAGAGCACGAAGGGGTGGTGGCTGCGCTCCGGGCCGGGGTTCGGGGCCGCGACGGCGGGCGCCTGCTCCAGCACGACATGGGCATTGGTGCCCATGAGCGAGAAGGCGCTGACCCCGGCGCGGCGCGGCCGGCCAGTCGCCGGCCAGGGCTCGCAGCGGCGCGGCACGCGTAGCGCCAGCTCGGACCAGGGCACGTGCGGGTTCGGCCTGCGCAGGGACGGCTGCCCGGGGACCGCGCCCCGGTCCAGGGCCAGCACCGTCTTAACCAGGCCGGCGAGGCCCGCCGCGGCCTCCAGGTGCCCGACGCTGGTCTTGACCGCGCCGACCAGCAGCGGCCGGTCGTCCGGCCGCCCGGCGAAGACGGCGCCCAGGGCGTTCAGCTCGATCGGATCGCCCAGCTCGGTGCCGGTGCCGTGGGCCTCGAGGTAGTCGATCGCGTCGGGCTCCAGGCCGGCGTCGGCCAGGGCGTCGCGGATCACCGCCTGTTGCGCGGCGCCGTTCGGCACCGTGAGCCCGCCGCCGGCGCCGTCCTGGTTGACCGCGCTGCCGCGGATCACGCCGAGGATGTGCTCGCCGCTCGCCAGCGCGTCGGACAGGCGGCGCAGCACCAGCACCGCGCAGCCCTCGCCGCGCCCGAAGCCGTCGGCGGCGGCATCGAAGGTCTTGGAGCGGCCGTCGGGCGCGAGCGCGCCGGTGACGTCGTTGTAGAGGTAGCCGCCCGGCGAGAGCATCAGGTGGACGCCGCCGACCAGCGCCCGCTCGCTTTCGCCGCAGCGCAGGGAGAGGCAGGCCTGGTGCAGCGCGACCAGCGAGGCCGAGCAGGCCGTGTCGACGGCGAGGCTCGGCCCGCTCAGGCCGAGCAGGTAGGATAGGCGGCCGGCGGCGAAGCAGGCCGTGTTGCCGCTGCCGAAGTAGGCGTCGATGCGCTCGGCCTCGCCGCGGGCGATCTGCCGGTCCGCGTAGTCGTGGGAGGTCAGGCCGACGAAGACGCCGGTGCGGCTGCCCTTCAGCGAATCGGGCGAGAGTCCGGAACGCTCCAGGGCCTCCCAGGCGACCTCGAGCAGCAGGCGCTGCTGCGGGTCGAGCGCGTCGGCCTCCCGCCCCGAGAGATGGAAGAAGGCGGCGTCGAAGCCGCGCACGTCCTCGAGGAAGGCGCCCTCGGCGGCGCGGCTGCGGCCCGGCCCGCCGGCGCCGTGGAAGCGGTCGACGTCCCAGCGGTCGCGCGGAATCGGCCCGATCGCGTCGCGCCCCTCGGCCAGCAATTCCCAGAAGGCCTCCGGCGTTTCGCCGCCCGGGAAGCGGCAGGACAGGCCGACGATGGCGATCGGCTCGCGCGCCGCCGCCGGCGTCGGGTCGGGCTGCGGGCGCGCGGCCCGGGCCGCCGCGACCGCGCCGGCCGCCGCCGCCGCCCGCGGCGTCGCCACCCGCCCGCCCAGCCACCCCCCCGCCAACCCCTCGATCGTCGGATGCTCGATCGCCAAGGTCGCCGGCAGGACCAGGCCGCTCGCGCGCTGCAGGCGATCGCGCAGGTCGAGCGCCGAGAGCGAATCCATGCCGAGGTCCTGGAGGCCGCGATCGGCGGGCGGCGAGCGGTCTTCGCCCAGGCCCAGGACCGCCATCGCCTGGCGGCGCACGAAGGCTTCGACCAAGCCGGCGCGCTCCGCCGGATAGGCTTCGGCCAGCCGCAGCCTGAGCAAGGGCGGCTCGCCGGGCGCCGGATTCGCGGCGCGCTCCGCCGCCCGGCGGACCGCTGCCGCCTCCGAGAGCCAGGCCGGGGCGTCGCGGTAGGCGACGACCCGCGACAGTGCCGGCCAGTCGGCGGACAGGACCAGCGGGCAGGCCGTCGGGCCGCCGGCGAGGCGCTCCAGCGCCGCCAGCGCCTGCTCTCGGGTCAGGCCGTCGAGGCCGGCGGCGGCCCAGCGATGGGCAGCCGCGCGCCCGGCCATGCCCAGCTCGGCCCAAGGGCCCCAGGCGACGGCCACGGCCGGCCGGCCGGCGCGGCGCGCCGCGGCCACCGTTGCCTCCAGGCCGGCATTGGCCGCCGCGTAGTTCGCTGCCTTGGCCAGACCCAGCGTCGCCGCCGCCGAGGAGAAGAACAGCAGGAAGTCGAGCGGCAGGTCCGCGGTCGCCCTCAGCAGGCTCTCGGTGCCGCCGAGCTTGGCGGCGAGCAGCGGCGCGCAGGCGCTCCAGGAGAGGGTCGCGAAGGGAGCGTCCTCGAAGGCCCCGGCCGCCTGCACGACGCCCTTCAGCGGCCGGCCCTCCTTGGCCCGGCTGTCGGCCAGGCCGGCGATCGCGGCCTCGAGGCCCTCCGCATCGCAGAGGTCGATCTGCAGCGCCTCGACCTGCGCGCCCAGCGCCGCCAGCCGTTCCAGGGCTTCGGCCGGCGGCGGACGACGGCCGGCCAGGAGGAGATGGCGCGCGCCCAGCGCGACGAGCCGCTCGGCGACCGCGCCGCCGAGGGCGCCGCCGCCGCCGATCACCAGGTAGCTCGCCTCGGCCGACACCTTGAGAGCGGGCGCGTCGGCTCCGCCCTCCGGCGCAACCAGGGGGCGCAGCCGCAGCGCGAGGCTGCGCGCCGCGCGCAGCGCGACCTGGCGCTCGGCGCCGCCCGACAGGTGCGGCAGCGCCGCCTCGACCCGGGTCGCCGCGTCGAGGTCGATCAGACCGCCGGCGCAGCCGGGGTGCTCCGCGGCGAAGGAACGCGCCAGGCCCCAGGCCGCCGCCTGCCAGGGGTCGGCGGCGGAGTCCTGCTCCAGCAGCTGGCTGCCGCGGGTGACCAGCCAGGCCGGCACCTCGGCACCCGAAGCTGCCAGGCCGCGCAGCGCCGCCAGCGTCCGCCGCAGCCCTGGTTCGCCGCCGTCGAGCGGCGCCAGGCAGACCAGGCCGTCGAAGCGCCCGGCGGCAAGCTCGGCGGCGACCTCGGCCTCGGCGGCCTCCGGGTCGTCGCCGGCGGCGATCGTCGGTGCGTCGAGCGCCGCCGCCAGCGCCGCGCCCTCGCCGGCCCGGTCGGCGACCAGCAGCCAGCGGCCGGCGGGCCGGATCGCGACCGGGCGGCGCGCGACCATGACGCTCTGGGCCGCCGCCTCGCCGCAGGCTTCGGCAGCCTCCACCGTGAAGCCGGCCTCGGCCAGCAGCTCCTGCCAGGCACCGGGCCGCAGCAGCGGGTAGTCGGGGCGCCGCTCGGCATCGGCGAAGCGCCACCAGCCCTCAGTCAGGCCGAACACAAGGTCGAGCCAGCGCCGCGGCGCGGTCTGCTCCAGCAGCAGCAGCCGGCCGCCCGGCGCCAAGAGGCGCCCGACGTGGGACAGCGTCTCGCCCAGGTCGCGGGTCGCGTGCAGGACGTTGGCCGCGACGACGAGATCGTAGGCGCCGAGCGTCAGGCCCTGGCCGGCCGGATCGCACTCGATGTCGAGAACCGCGGTTTCGAGCCAGGGCCGCTCGGCATAGCGGGCGGCGGCCTGGGCCAGCAGCGGCGGCGCCACGTCGGTGAAGAGATAGCGCGTGCGCTGCGCCGGCAGGCGCGCCAGCAGGTGCTCGGTCGTGCCGCCGGTGCCGGCACCGACCTCGAGGACGCGCAAGGGGCGCTCCTCTGCCGCCGCCGCGGCGAGCGCAGCCGCGACCTCTCCCGCCAGGCCATTGGCCAGCTGCAGCACGGCCGAATCGCAGTAGAGCGCGGCCAGCCTGTCGCCGCTGCCGTCGGGGAACAGGATCTCAAGCGGATCGCGTGCGCCGCGCAGAACCTCGGCGAGGGCCCTGCCGCACTCCGCGACCAGGGCGATGCCGCCGCGGTGGGTCGCGAAGCGCGCCTGCAGCTCCTCGGCCAGGGCGCCGGGCTCGCCGGCCGCCTCCGGATCGGACGCCATCTCCGTCAGCCGCGCGAAGAGCCGCCGGTGCGCCGGGACGACCTCGGCCTCCATGACCGCCTCCAGCGCCCGCCGCGCGAAGCCGGCGCAGAGACGCTCCAGCTCCGCCTCGAGCGCGCCGGTCTCGGCTTCCCGCGCCGGGTCGCGCAGGCGCGCGGCGGTCGCGGCGAGCCGCCCCGGCAGGTCCGGCGCCTCGATGGGATCGATGGCGACCCAGGCCGGTGCGTAGGCGAGGCCGGCGAAATCCGTCGCCTCGCGCGCCGCTGCCGCCTCGGCGAACCAGTGCCGCCGGTGCTGCCAGGGGTAGGACGGCAGGTCGGCGATCCGGCTGTCTTCCGGGTAGAGCGCCTGCCACTCGATCCGCCGGCCGGCGACGAAGGCCGCCGCGAGCTCCGGCAGCGGCCTCGTCGCCGCCGGGCCGCCGCGCTTGGGCCGGGGCGGCCGCTCGCCGGCGAGGAGGCCGGCCGGCGCCGCGCCCTCGGCGAAGCCGCGCAGCAGCCCGGCCGCCGCCGCGGCATCCGGGGCGACCAGGGCGAGCCGGTGGTCGTGATGCGTGCGCCGCACGGCGGCCGTCCAGCAGAGGTCGGCGAAGGCGCGGGGCGAGTCGCCGAGCCCCTCGAGCCGCTCGGCGAAGCGCCGCGCCAGCGCGACGAGCGCCGCCGGCTCGGCGGCCGACAGCACGAGCAGACGCTCGGCCGGGGCCAGCGCCGGACGCTCGGCCGGGCGGGACGGCGGCGGCGCGAGCAGCACGTGGGCGTTGGTCCCGCCGAATCCGAAGCCGCTGACGCCGGCCAGGGACCGGTCCTCCGGCCAGTCCTCGGCCTCCGCGAGCACCCTCAGGCCGATCTCCGCGAAGGGAATGTCGGGATTGGGCGCGCTGTAGTTCAGGCTCGCCGGCAGGCGACCCCGCTCGAGCGCGAGCACCGTCTTGATCACGCCGGCGACGCCGGCGGCGGCCTCCAGGTGCCCGATGTTGCTCTTGACCGAGCCGATCGGCAGGCTCGCGCCGACGCGCCCCTCCAGCGCCTCGGCCAGGGCCAGCGCCTCGATCGGATCGCCCAGGCGCGTGCCGGTGCCGTGGGCCTCGACGTAGCCGAGCGCCGCCGGGGTCGCGCCGGCCGAGTCCAGGGCGGCGCGGATCACGGCGACCTGGGCCGGCCCGTTCGGCGCCGTCAGCCCGTTGCTGCGGCCGTCCTGGTTGACCGCCGAGCCGCAGAGCAGCGCGCGCACCGGGTCGCCGGCGGCGCGCGCGTCCTCGAGACGCTCGAGCACCAGGACCCCGCAGCCCTCACCGCGTACGTAGCCGTCGGCGCGGGCGTCGAAGGCCTTGCAGCGGCCGTCGGCGGAGAGCATGCGCGCCGCCGAGAAGGCGACCATCAGCTCGGGCGCCAGCAGCAGGTTGACCCCGGCGACGACGGCCCGCTCGCATTCGCCCGACAGCAGGCTCTGGCGCGCCAGGTGCAGCGCCACGAGGGAGGAGGAGCAGGCGGTGTCGACGGCGACCGAGGGCCCGCGCAGGTCGAGGAGGTAGGACAGGCGGTTGGCCGCGATCGAGAGCGCGTTGCCGGTGCCGGCATAGGCGTCCACGGCGTCCGGCCCCGGCGGCTGGATGCGGCTGTAGTCGAAGGTCGAGATGCCGACGAAGACGCCGGTCGCGGAACCCGCCAGGCGCTCGCGGGTCAGGCCGGCGCTCTCCAGCGCTTCCCAGGCGACCTCGAGCAGGAGGCGTTGCTGCGGGTCCATGGCGTCGGCCTCGCGCGGGGCGATGCCGAAGAAGCCGGCGTCGAACTGCTCGACCCCATCGAGCAGGCCGGCTCGGCGGCTGTAGGTCTTGCCGGGGGCGCCCGGCAGGGGATCGAAGGGCGCGGCCAGGCCCCGGCGCACCGAGGGGATATCGGCGATCGCCTCGCGCCCCGACTCGAGGAGCTCCCAGAAAGCCTCAGGGCTCCCCGCCCCCGGCAGGCGGCAGCCCATGCCGACGATCGCCAGCTCGCGCAGCCTCTCGCTCACCTGTACCCCCGCCTCTCGCGCCCCGGACCCGTCCTGGATCGATTGTAGCGCCCCGTCGCCTTGCGGTCTGCTTGCCGGAACATGACCATTCCGTCAGCCGCCGACCCCGAGCCAGTGTCGCACCACCCCGCCGAAGCGCTCGAACAGCGCAGCTTCCGGGAGGTCGGCCTCGACCAGGCTCAGGCCGTCGCGGCTTGCGGCGCGCTCGAGCGCCGCGCTCAGGGCCGCGGCCTCGCCGACCCGCTCGTAGGCGAGGCCGAAGCCGGCGGCGATCGGGCCGAAGTCGATTTGGGTCTCGCGGCGCAGTTGCCGGCGCAGCGCGGCGTCCTCCGGCCAGATCGAAAGATCGAAGATGCCGGGGCCCTTGTTGTTGAGCAGGCAGATGCAGCCGTCGAGCGAGCGCTCGGCGAGCGGCTCCAGGGACGGCAGGTCGTGCAGCATCGCCTGGTCGCCGATCAGCGCCAGCCCGCGCGCCTTGGCGCCGACCAGGGCTCCCAGGAAGGTCGAGAGCGTTCCGTCGATGCCGTTGACGCCGCGGTTGCAGAGGATCGGGTGAGCGGCCTCGCCGGGCCGGCAGAAGAGATTGCCGAGACGCGCGGCCATCGAGTTGGCGAGCAGGGTCAGGCCGAAGCCGGGGGCGTTGCAGGCGACGGCGGCAGCCTGCGCGTCGCCCCAGCCGGCCGCCTCGAGCGCCGCCTCGCGCCGCGCCTCCAGCGCCGCGTCCGCGCCCAGCCAGCGCGCGCGCCAAGCTGCATCGCCGGGGCCGAGCGCCGCGCCGAGCTCGGCCAGCTGGCCCTGCGAGGGGGCGACCAGGATCTCCGGCGCCGCGTGCAGGAAGTCGGCCGCCACCGGCGCGCGCGCGATGCGCAAAACCCGCGCTCCATGCCGGCGCAGGTAGGCGTGCAGGCCGTGGGAGACCGGCGCAGCGCCGACCTGGACGACCAGGTCGGGCGGCTCGCCGGCGAAGTCCGGGCTGAGCACCAGGAGATCGGCCAGCGCCACCAGGTTCGGCGCCGCGGGGCGGCGCAGGCCGCTCGCGGCGTCGGCCAGCAGCGGGAAGCCGCTCGCGCCGGCGAGCTCGGCGATCCAGGCCGGCGGCACCGGGGTCTCGGGCCCGGCGACGATCAGGCCGCGCAGGCCCGGGCGCAGCGCCAGCCGCGCGATCAGCGGCGCCAGGTCCTCCTGCTGCCGCGCCGGCGCGGCCAGGGGGGAGGCCTCACCGGGCGGCAGTTGCAACTCGGCCCGGGTCGCTGCGGCGTCGAGGCTGGCCACCCGCCCAAGCTGGGGCACGTTGATCTGGACCGGACCGCCTGCCGGGCCCGGCAGGGCGAAGCGCAGCGTGTCGGCGAGGCTCAGGCGCAGGGCGGCGAGCGCCGCGGGCTCCGGGCTCGGCTCCGGCAGGTCGAGGGCGGCGGCGACCAGGGCGGCGCACAGCCCCAGGTGGTCGCTCGACTGCGGGCCGCCGCCGGCGCGCTCCTCGTTCGGGCGGTCGCAGGTGACCAGCACCAGTGGCGTGCCCCAGGCCGCGGCTTCCGCGAGCGCCGGCAGCAGGTTGGCGACGGCGCTGCCGGAGGTCGTGACCACGGCCACCGGCCGGCCGGTCGTGCGCGCGATGCCGAGCGCCAGGAAGGCGGCGCCGCGCTCGTCGACCCGCGTCATCGTCTCGAACCGCGGGTCCTGCTGCAGCGTCAGCACCATGGCGGCGCTGCGACCGCCGAGCGTCAGCAGCACGTGGCGAACGCCGGCGCGATGCAGCTCGCCCGCGATCGCCCGGCACCAGAGCAGGTTCAGGTCGAGCCGCTCGCCGCCGCCGACCGGGGCGCCGCCGCTCACCGGGGCGCCCCCGCGCGGGCCTCTCCCAGGCGCTCCGCCAGGGCCTCGATGGTCGGGTAGTTCCAGACCAGGGTCGGCGAAAGCCTGCGGCCGAGCCACTGTTCCAGCCGCGCCATCACCGCCAGGGCCTTCACCGAATCGAGCGCGTAGCTCTCGAAGGAGCGGCGCGGGTCGACCTCCTCCTCGGGCACGGCCAGCTGGGCGGCGAGCTCGGCGACCAGCCAAGCCTCGACCGCTTCAGCGTCCGGGCGCTCGGGCGCGGATTCCGGTGCCGCAGGTGCCGGGGGTTCCGGGGCCGGGGCTGGGGGAGCCGGCGCTGCCACCGGCGTTTCGGGCGCAAGCTGCAGGCCGGCGGCTCGCAGCTGGGCGAGGCGGGTATGGCGGGCCGCGCCGACCATCAGCGCCTCGGCGACCGCGACGACGCCGCGCGCCGCGGGGGCGGCCAGGTCGCCGCCCGCGGCCCAGTCGTTGAAGGCTGCCATCGCCGGACCGCACCAGACCTGATAGTCGAGGCGCCGCTCGGGTTCGCCGACGTTCGCCCACTTCGAGGAGAGGCCCAGGTACCAGCGGAACAGGAGGGCGAGCCGCTGCTTGCCGTCGCTCCGGGCGGCGGCCAGGGCCGGCGGATCGACTTCGCCGAGGTAGCGCTCGCACTCGCTCCAGACCGCCTCCACCGGTTGCCGGAAGATCTCGCGCTCGAGCCGCGCGCGCTCGGCCGCGGGAAGCGCCTCCCAGCTTTCGTGCGCGCGGTAGAGCTCCCAAAGGCGGCGCGCACGGAGCGCGAAGAGCGTGCCGCGCTTGAGGACCTGGACCTGGACGCCGAGCTCGAACATGTCGGCGGCCGGCGCCGTCGCGAGGTCTTCGAAGGTGGCCTCGGCGAGCAGCGCCTTGACCGCCTCGGAGGTGCCGGCCTCGCGGCAGGCCTGGTTGATCGAGCCGGTGACGACATAGTCGGCGCCCAGCGCGAAGGCCGCCGCGACCGCTTCAGGCGTGGCGATGCCGCCGGCGGCGCCGATGCGCGGCGGCTCTGCGTAGCCGTGCCGCACCTGCAGCCGGTCGCGCAGGCGCAGCATCGCCGGAAGCAGTCCGATCAGCGGGCGGCCGTCGGTGTGGCCGCCCGAATCCGCCTCGACCGTCACGTCGCCGGCGACCGGCAGGCCGCGGGCGAGGTCGGCCTGGACCGCCGTGATGCGGCCCTCGGCGACCAGCGCCTCCAGCAGGTCGGCCGGCGGCGGCGAGAGAAACTGCTCGGCGATCCGCGGATGGGACAGCTTGGCGATGACGCGCGTTCCGGCCACAGGCCGGCCGCTGGGTCCTGCCGAGAGGCCGGCCGCGCGGAAGGCGACGACGGCCGGCGTCAGCTCCATGAAGGCCGAGGCCTCGATCACGGTCACGCCGTGCCGCAGGAACAGCGCGACCCGCGCCATCTCCTCCTCCGGACGTTCCGGCGTGTGGATCAGGTTGATCGCCCAGGGGCCGTCGGGCAGGGCCTCGTGCAGACGCACCAGCGCCGCCTCGATTCGCGGCAGCGACAGGCCGGCGGCGCCGAAGGCGGCGAGCAGCCCGGCCCGGCCGAGCGCCACGACTAGCGCCTCGGAGGCGATGCCGCCGGCCATCGCCCCGGCGGCATAGGCCAGCCGGACTCCGTGCGCGCGCCGGAAGGCCGCGCTGCCGAGGGCCTCCGGCGGCAGAGCCGGCACCAGGGCCGCCATCTGCGCGCCGGCCGGCAGCGGCGCCGCCGCCTCGGCCAGCGCGCGGCGGCCGTCGTCGAAGGCGAGGACGGCGAGCGGCCGGGCCAGGTCGAACAGGCGGTCGCGCGACGCCCCGGCCGGCGTCAAGACACGGCCTCCGGCGCCAGCGCCGCGGCGAGCGGCGCGGCGTCGAGGCGCAGTCCCCCGGCCGCGGGCACGACCTGCAGCGACAGGCCGGTCAAGCGCCCCCTGACCCGCCCGTCATGGATCAGGTCGACGTCGGCGACCAGATAGGGCACCGGATCGAGGCCGCGCTCGACGACCTCGAGCCGATAGGTGAAGAGGCTGCGCGAGCCCGGCACCTGGCCGCGGAACTTGACCTTGAGCGGCAGCCCGGCGACCGGCTGGAAGCGCGCGTCCGGCAGTCCGCGCCCGAGGCCGCAGGCGAGCGCGAAGGCCTGGAGCATCTGCATGGCGCCCTCGATCATGCAGGGGCCGGCGAACACCGGGTCGTCGAGGAAATGCGTGCGGATGTACCAGTGCCCGGGATCGAGGTCCTTCTCGGCCACCACCAGCCCCCGGCCGTGCCGCCCGCCGTTGGGCTCCAGCCGGCTCACCCGGTCGATCATCAGCATGTCGGCCGGCGGCAGGCGCAGCGCGCGGCTGGCCGGCGCGCGGTCGGGACCGAGCAGCCGGGCCGCCTGCCCCCGGGAGAAGGCCAGCAGCGCCTCGCGCGACAGCGCCTCAACCGGGCTGTCCAGGCGGTCCCGCGGCGCGCCCCGCGGCGGCCGTCCGCCATCGGTCAGCCCCTGGCCCTCGGCCAGCTCCTCGGCGCTGAAGAAGCCGGCGCAGCAGTCGTCGATGCGCAGCATCGGCCGGCCGTCGACCCTTCCCAGGTAGTCAGAGAAGAACAGCAGCGTCTGGCCGTGCTCGACGAAACGGTCGATGCGGATGTCGTAGGTCACGCGCTGGCCGGCCCGCGGGCGGTCGCCGAGGAAGGTCAGGCTGGCGTCGAGCCAGCGGAATCCTCGGCGGCCCTGAAGGCGCTCGTCGATGCCGAGGCAGCTGAGCAGGACCAGGATGCCCTGGGCGTCCATGGCGAGGTAGGGCGCCTCGCCCTCGACCGCGTGCCAGGCGGGATCGGGCACGTCGTACTCGGTGCTGATCGTCGCCGGGCCGAGAACGCCCCTGCGGTAGTCGGCGGCGGTGACCCGGCTCAGCGCCATGAAGGGCGGTGCCGGCACCCGCACGCGCCGCGGCAGGGCGTCGGCGAAGGCGTAGCCGGGCCCCAGCACCTTCGCCAGGCTGCCCTCGGCGAATTCGCGGATGTCGGCCTCGTCGAACAGCGGGGCCGCGCAGGAGGGCGCGTCCGGCGCTGCCACGGGCGCGCCGGGCGCTGCGAGAGCGGCGAGCTTGACCAGCGCCGCGCGCCGTCCCGCCAGGAAGGCGGCATGACTCCGCGCCGTCCCGATCGCCAGCTCCACGAGAGCCGCGACGGCGGGGTCAGAGGGCGCAGGTGGATGCGGGGCCTCGACCGCCGCCGGCACAGCGGGCGCCTCGGGCGTCTGGACCGCGCGAGTGCGCGGCAGGGAATCGAGCGCGCTGCCGATGTCGTGGTCGCCGAGCTCGATGCGGATCGGCATCCGCGCCGGCGCCGGCGGCTCGGGCAGCAGCGCGGCCCAGCGGCCCGGCGCGATCGGCGCCCGCTGCGCCAGCAGGGCCGCGAGCAGGCGCGTGACGGTGACGCTGTCGCTGGCGCCGCGCCGGTTGACCGGCAGCGCCAGGTGCGGCCGCTCCCCCAGGGTCGCCGCGACCCAGCGGCTGCAGGTCGCCCCGGCCCCGATCTCGATGAAGAAGCGGGCGCCCTCGCCATAGAGACGCTCGACCGTCGCCGGGAAGTCGACCGGCCGGGCGATGCCCTCGACCACCAGATCGGCGAGGGCCAGGGGATCGGCCGGTGCGGCCACCGGCGGCCCGTCCCCGGCCGAGAACAGGTAGCCCGGCTCCTTGCCGCGCGGGCTGCCGACCGGGCGCTCGAGCAGCGCCCGGAGCGCTGGCCGCTCGCTCTCGACCGGCGGACAGTGGATCGCCAGCGCGCCGCCGGTGCGCAGCCGATCGCAGCCGAGGCGCTCCGCGACCCGCCGGCAGGCGGCCTCCTCGCCGGCGACGACGCATTCGGCCGGTGCGTTGACGTGGGTCAGGTAGACCCGCCGTTCGCCGGCGAGCGCCTTGCGCACCGCGGCCGGCTCGGCGGTCAGCACCAGGCTGGTCCAGTCGAGCGGCGCCGCCGGCTCCAGGTCCCAGAGCTCGCGCACCGCGCGCTTGTCGCCGCTCAGTCGCTCGACGACGCTCTCGCTGGCGCCGACCGCCTGCAGCCAGTCCTCCGACAGCCGCCAGGCGCCGCCGGCGACCAGCATCGAGAGCTCGCCCATCGAATGGCCGCAGGCGAAGTCCGGCTCCAGGCCGAGGCGTGCCGAGAGCAGCCGGGCATAGCCGACCGAGAAGATCAGGGTCGTCTTGAGCGCCGTCAGCCCGTCGCTCAGCAGCGCCTCGTCCGCCGCCTCCAGCGCGGCCGGACCGACCCGGCCGAAGGCGGTCGGATAGACCAGGTCGGCGGAGAGCGCCGCCGCCGGGTTCGCGAAGGCGGCCTCGATCTCCTGCAGCGCCTCCGGAGCCAGGGCGAAGAGCTCGCTGGCCAGTCCCGGCCCGACCGAGCCGATGCCGGGATAGACGAAGGCGATCTTGCCGCCCTGGCCAAGCGGCCGCGGCGCGCAGCAGCTGCCGGCCGGCGTCTGCCAAGGGCGCGCCTCGGCGAAGGCCGCCGGCAGGCTGGCGCGGGCGAGCGCGATCTCCTGCTCCAGTCCGGCCTGGTCGCGCGCGACCAGGACCAGCGCCAGGCCGTCGGCGGGCGCCGCCTCCAGCCGCTCCCGCGCGATCGTCGCGAGCGGCCGCCTGTCCTCGGCGAGCCGGTCGAGTCCGGCCAGCAGCCCCGCCAGGTCGCCGGCGAAGACCGGCAGGGGCAGCGGCGGCGCCTCGGACAGCCCGAGGCGCGCTCGCGGAGGCCGCTCGCCTTCGGCGCCGACGCCGCCGTCCGCACTCTCGCCGGCTTCCGAGAGCAGCAGGTGAAGACTGCGCCCGTCGAGACCGAGGCCCTGGACCGCGGCACGGCGCGGGCCGGTCCGCCGGAGCCAGGGGCGGGCGCCGCCGCCGATGACGAGCCTGCCGGCGTCGCCCGGCAGGCCGGCGCGCGGTCCGGCCCAGGCGGGCTGGGCGGGCAGCACCCGATCGAACAGGCAGAGGGCCGTTCGGATCACGCCGAGCAGGCCGGAGGCGGCGCCGGTATGGCCGATCTGCGCCTTGGCGCTGCCCAGGACGCAGGGCGCGGCGCCCGGGCCGTAGACCCGGACCAGTCCCTCGAGCTCCAGGGCGTCCTCCACGGCCGAGCCGCCGGCGAAGGCCTCGAGCATGCCGACCTCCTCGGCAGCCACGCCGGCTTCGGCGAGCGCGGCCCTGGCGCTTCGCTCGACCGCCCCGGCCAGGTCTCCCGAGGCCGGCGCCTCGGCGAGGGCCTCGACGCAGGCGTAGGCGCGGCGTCCTTCGGCACGGGCCCGGGAGGCGCGCTGCAGCACCAGGGCGCCGGCACCTTCGCCCGGCCACCAGCCACCCGACGGCGACAGCGCGAAGCCCGGCGAGGCCGACTCCTGCCCGCGCAGCAGCCGACGCAGCCAGATAGCCTCCGGCCCGCCGGCCAGGTCGACTGCGCCGACCAGCACGGCGTCGGCCTCGCCGGCACGGAGCAGCAGCTCGGCGATGGCGATCGCCTGCAGGCCGCCGTTCTCCTCGGCAGAGACGGTGAAGTTGGGTGCCGGGAAGTCCCACAGCGCGGTGATGCGGCTGGCCAAGAGGTTGCCGATGTAGCCGAGGAAGTCGCCGGGATCGCAGGCCGGGTGCAGGGCGTCGCGCAGGGCCGCCGCCAGTCGGTCGCGCTCTTCGTCCGGCAGCGCCGCGCCCTTGTCGGCCAGGGCTTCGGCGAGGCGCGCCTCGCTGTCCCAGCGCGCGCGCAGCCGATGCACCGACAGCTCCGCCTCGGCGGCGACGACGACGGCGACCCGGGCGCCTTCCTCGATCCCGGCATCGCGCAGGGCCGCGTCGGCGACCGAGAGCATCAGCAGCTGTTGCGGATTGAGGCGCTCGAGCTCGCGCGGCGGCAGCCGGTAGCGCAGGGCGTCGAGCTCCAGGCGCTCGATCCAGGCGCCGCGCGGCGGCTCGCCGCGAAGCTGGGCCTCCAGACCGCTCCAGCGTCGCGCCGGCAGGGCGCGCGCATCCGCCTCGCCCTCCGGCAGGCGGCGGCGCCAGGCCTCCAGCGTATCCGCCGAGCCGACCTGGGCGCCGAGGCCGACGATCGCCAGGGGCTCCCGCTCGGCCAGGGGCGCCGGCGCGGCGCACTCCTCACCGAGGTCGGCCTCATCCTCCAGGATCATGTGCGCGTTGGTGCCGCCGAAGCCGAAGGCGTTGACCGCGGCACGGCGGCGGCCGGGCGTGCGCTCGGGCCAGGCCTGTTCGTCACGCACGATCTGCCCGGCGCCGGCCCGCCCGTCGTCGGAGGCGAGCGGCCTCTCGATGCCGATGGTCGGGGGAATGCGCCCCTGCTCCATGGCCAGCAGGGTCTTGAGCGCGCCGACGCCGCCGGCGGCCGTCAGAAGGTGGCCGACGTTGGACTTCACGGCGCCGAGCGGTGGCATGGCCGAGGCGCCGCCGCCGAAGACCTCCGCCAGCACGTTGAGCTCGCTGCGGTCGCCGACGCGGGTGCCGGTCGCGTGGCATTCGACGTAGTCGATGGCCGAGGGCGGCAGGCCCGCCTCCTCGTAGGCCCGCGCGCAGGCGAGGCGCTGGCCGCGGGCGTTGGGCGTGATGATGTGCTGGCCGCGGCCGTCGCTGGCGAGGCCGATGCCGCGGATCACGGCGCGGACCGGCTGCCGGTCGGCGCGCGCGTCTGACAGCCTGCGGACGACGAAGGCGACGCCGCCCTGCCCCAGCGCCAGGCCCTCGGATCCGGCGTCGAGCGGCCGGCTTCGGCTGCCCGCCGGCAGGGCGTGCAGGGCGGCAAAGCCGAGGCTCGCGTAAAGCGGATCGATGGTGCTGGCCGCGGTCATCACCATGCTGTCGGCCTGCCCGGCCCAGAGATGCAGCGCGGCGAGCTTCAGGGCGTAGAGCGAGGTCGCGCAGGCGGCGTCGAGGGCATAGCGCGGCCCGCCGAGCGACAGGGCGCGGGACAGAAGCCCCGGCACGTAGCCGGCGATCAGCGCGTTCTCCGGTGCGGGTGCGTCCCCGGGCTCGGCGAAGCGGAAGTCCCCGTCCCCCAGCGCTGCGCCCAGGCCCGCTTCGATCGGCGGGTCGTAGAGCGCACGAAACAGCCGCGTCGACTGCTGTGTGGTGCCCCAGGAGTAGGCGCCGAGCAGCAGGCCGCACCGCCCACGCGCGAGCGGTCCGCCGGCTTCGGCCTCGGCGAGCGCCGCCTTCGCCAGATGCAGCGGCCAGCGCACCAGCGGGCCGTGGCGTGCCAGCTCCTCCGCGGAGACGGCGTAGCCCTCCCACGGTACCTCGGCATCGCGCAGCCACGCACCCTGCAGGCTGCACAGGCGATCCGGGACGCCGCGCTCCGGGCTGTAGACGGCAGCGGGATCCAGCCCGAAGTCCGCGGCGGTCGCCTCGCTCATGGCGTCCCAGCCTTCCAGCAGGCGGCGCCAGAAGGCCTCCGCGTCGGACGCCCCCGGCAGCAGGGTCGACAGGCCGACGATGGCGAGAGGCTCGCGGTCCATGGCGCGCCGCGGGGTCAGGCGCTGCGCCGGGCGGCGGCGCGTGCGGACAGCGGGTGCTCGCGGCCGACGACGACGCCCTCGAAGCCGCTCATCCAGAGCAGCGCGCGACCGCCGGCGTCGAACAGCGCGAGGTCGGCGACCAGCCGCTCGTCGTCCAGCTCGCGGATCGCCACGCGGGCGCTCAGCGTGCCCTCGGCGGCCGGTGTCGCGGGCCAGACGATGCGCTCGACTCGGCTCGGCAGGCAGCCCGCCCCGCGCTGCGCCTGGAGCCAGACGAGCAGGGCGTGGGTCGCCAGATCGTAGGCGAGGGGGTTGCGCGCGCCCTCGCGGACCGCGGCGGGCAGCCGGAGAGTCACCGTCGCCCCGGTCGAATCCAGGCGGTCGACCCGGCTCACCCCACGGAAGCCGGGGCCATAGGCGATCGGCCCCTCCAGGTAGGCCGCCGGGTCGTGGGTGCCGCCGTCCGTGCCGGGCTCGAAGGCGAGGGGGCATTCCGCCGCGGCCCCGGTCAGCAGCCGCGCCCGGTAGTAGGGCCGCTCGCCGGACGCCGCCCCGGCATCGAGGATCGCGGCCTCGAAGCTGCCGTCTCCGCCGTCGCTGCCGTCGATCCGCAGGTCGAGCGGCGCGCTTTCTCCCTCCTCGAGGATCAGCCCCCGGAGAACCCGAAAGTCCTCCACCGTCGCGGCCGTGGTCCCTCGCGCCTCCAGCTCGGCCAGCATCCAGGCGAGCGGCCAGGCCGCCGGCACGACCGCCCGGCCGTCGATGACGTGCTCCGCCAGCAGCGGCGTCTCCGCGAGGCCGAAGCGGCGCGGCGCGCCTGGCCTGGCGGCCGGCTCCGAGAGGTCGTCTCCGAGGACGAGGTGCGCCGCGCCGCCTTGCCTCAGGGCGGCCAGGAAGAGGGCGCAACCCGTCTCCGGCTCGATCGGCCGGATGCCGCGCTCGGCGAAGCGCCGCGCCAGCTCGGGCGTCACCATGCCCGCGCGCCAGGGACCCCAGGCGAGGGCGACGACGCGGGTGTCGGGCAGGGTCTCGGCCAGGCGCTCGGCGGTCCGGTCGAGCACGGCATTGGCCATCGCATAGTCGCTCTGGCCGACGTTGCCGAAGGCGGCGGCGGTCGAGGAGAAGAGCGCCAGGAGCTTGAGGCCCGCCGGATCGAGCAGGCGGAGCAGCGTCGAGAGGCCCTCCACCTTGGGCCGGAAGACGGTGGCGAAATCCTCCGGGCGCTTCTCGCCGATGCGGCGGTCGGCCAGGGCGCCGGCGCCGTGGATCACGCCGGCGACCGGCCCGGCCTCGGAAAGCACCGCCGCCAGCGCCGCCGAATCGGCGACGTCGACGGCACGGTAGTCGGCCTCGATGCCCGCCTCCCGCAGGCTCGCCAGGCGAGCCCGCAGCAGTCGCGCCGCGACGATCGGCGCCACCGCGGCCTCGACCGCGCGCGGCGTCGGCCGCCCCTCGGCCGACAGCGCCTCGATCGCCCGCGCGCGCAGCGACGCCTTCTCGGCGCCCTCGGCCCAGGCTGGCTCGGCGACGTCGAGCGCGCTGCGCCCGAGCAACAGGAGGCGGCATCCGCTGGCGCGGGCCAGCGCTTCCGCAGCCTCGGCCGTGATGCCGCGGCCGCCGCCGGTCACCAGGACCAGGTCGCCGGGCGCCACCGGCAGGGACCCCTCGTCGGGAAGCGTGACGGGTTCGAGGCGCAGGGCGCGCCGCGTCCCCACCCCGAGACTCACCACGGGTGCGCCGGCGCCCACGTCGCTCAGCTCGGCGACAGCGGCCCGGGCGAGCGCGAGCGGCGACAGGCCGGCCTCGGCTTCGAGCGCGCGCAGCCGTGCCGAGGGCCATTCCTGCGCCAGGCTGCGCACCAGGCCGCGCAGGCCGGCGGCGGCGGCCTCGGCCCGGGCCGGTACCAGCGTCAGGAAGGCCGGCGCCTCGGCCGCGAGGAAGCGTGCGTCGAGACAGCCGGCGAGATCCAGCGCCGCTGCGAGCGGCGCCGTCGGGCCGAGCGGGTCGTCCTGCCCGGCGGTGCCGGCCGTAGTCTCGGGCCAGCAGAAGATCGCGCCGGCGATCGGCGGAAACAGTCGCTCGATGCGCGCCAGCGCAGCCTCGAGCGTGGCGCGGCCCGCCTCGGCGAGAGGCAGGCGGTGGATCGTCTCCGGCAGCTCGACCGCCACGGACTCCGGGAGCGTGCACGCCTGCAGCACGACAACGGTCGCGCCGGCCTGCTCCAGAAGCTGCGCCAGCTCGGCGGCCAGGCGACCGCCCCCGTCGTAGAGGACCAGCGTCCCCCCGGGCAGGGCTCGCCCCGGACAGGCCTGCGGCAGATCCGACCAGAGCAGGCGTCCGGTGGCGACGTGGCGCGGCGGCGCCACGACCTTCGCCCTATCGTTCGGCGCCCTATCGTTCGGCGCCCTATCGTTCGGCCTATCGTTCTGGGCCGTATCGTTCTGGGCCGTATCGTTCTGGTTGGCCGGTGCCGCGGCGCCCGTGATGGCTTCGCTGGCGACCGAGGCGGCGGCACCGGCGAGCAGGCGCGCGACCGAGCCGAGGGTGCGCGCGCCGGCCAGGGCCCGCTGGTCCGGCCAGTCCACCGACTCCCGCTCGAGGGCATGGCGCAGGGCGGCCAGGATCTCGACGCGCTTGATCGAATCGATCCCCAGGTCCGCCTCGATGTCGAGCTCCGGCGCCAGCATGTCCGCCGGATAGCCGGTCTTGTCGGCGACGATGCCGGTGAGCATCGCGCTCAGCGCCTCGAGGTCTCCGGGGGCGTCCGCCGCGCCTTGTCCGGGGGCCGAGACAGGCGACTCCGCCGGAGCCGGTCCCGCCGCAGGGCCGGCGACGTGGTGGACCAGGATGTCGGCCAGCGCCCGCAGGCTGCGCGCGCCGCCGAGCGCCGCCTTCGGCAGCGGGCCGGCAGCCTCGCCGGCCGCACCGAGAGCGCGCCGCACCGCGGCCAGGATCTCGACGCGCTTGATCGAATCGACGCCGAGGTCGGCCTCCAGGTCCATGCCGGGTTCGAGAAAGGCCGCGGGATAGCCGGTCGCTTCGGCGACGATGTTCAGCAGGACCGGCATCAGGTCGCCGGTTCCCGTTTCGGGCTGCGCCGCGGGGGTTTCGGGCTGCGCCGCGGGGGGTTCCGGCTGCGCCGCAGGAGTGGCGGCGGCCTCGAGCGGGCGCGGCGGCGCCGGAGAGGTCTCTGCGGGTGGCGCCACCCACGGCGGAGCCGCCGGGGCGGGCACGTCGCCGGGCAGCAGCAGGCCATGAACCTGCCCGCGCTGGCCCGCCAGGAAGTCCGCGTGCAGCCGGGTCACTCCGGCCTGCTGTGCGGCGACCCTTTCGAACAGTCCGGGCTCGGCGCCGCTGCGCCGCAGCTCCGCGAGCAGCCGGGCCTGTTCCGTCTGCAGCGTCAAAAACTCGCGGTGGGCGCCGAGCGTCGCGTCCTCCAGGTCGAGCGCCCGGCCGAGGAGCGGCGTCGTCGCCGGCGCTGCACCGACGGGCCGGGCCTCGGCCGGCCGCGCCGCTTGGCGCGGCGAGACCTCGGCGGCCGCACCCGCCGTCGGAGCAATCGGGGTACGGGCGAGCTCGGTGAGCCGCTGCTCGGCCGTCCGGCGGCGCTCCGCCGCGCCGAAGGAATCGCCGTCGATCCAGACCAGCGCGCCATGGTCGGCCAGGGCTGCCGGGCGCGCCGGACGCTTGACCGGGCGCGGCTCCTCCAGCGCCAGGCCGGCGACGCGAAGCTGCAAGAGCGCGCCGCGCAGCCATCGCTCCCCATCGCCGCCGCGACCGGGATCCAGCGCCACGGCCAGGTGCGGCCGCTCGCCGAGGGTCGCTCCGACCAGGCGGGTCAGCACGCTGCGCGGGCCGATCTCGACGAAGATCCGGCCGCCCGCCGCGTAGATCGCCTCGAGGTTCTCCTGGAACAACACCGGGGCGAAGGGCTGGCCGGCCAGGGCCTCGCGCACCCGCTCGCTCTCGGGCTCGTGGAAGCCGCCGCCCCGGTTGCCGGCGACCTGCAACCTCGGCGCCGCGATCGCGGCCTCCTCGAGGACCCGCCGCCAGGGGGCCTCGGCGTAGCCGACGCTGGGGGTGTGGAAGGCAGCGGCGACCGGCAGGCGAACCGCCGCGTGCCCGAGCTCGGCGAGCCGCGCCTGCGCCGCCTCGACGGCGGGCGTCGGGCCGCCGATGACGGTCTGGCGCGGTGCATTGGCGTTGGCCAGCCGCATGCCCGGCAGGCCGTCCAGGAGACCCTCCACGGCCTCGCGGTCCAGCTCCACGGCCAGCAGCCCGCCCGGGTCGGAGCCATCCTCCGGCGGCGTCAGCGCCCGGCCGCGCGCCAGAACCAAGTCGAGGTAGGTCTCCTCCTCGAGCGCGCCGGCCGCCGCCAGGGCGCTCAGCTCGCCGAAGCTGTGGCCCGCGGCGAAGCGGGGTCGGAAGCCGGCGCTCTCGAGCACCCGCAGCAGGCCGAGCGAGAGCGCGCCGACTCCACCCTGGGCGTAGAGGGTCCGGCGCAGGGCCGCTTCCTGTCCCTCGTCTCTGCCAGCCGGATTCGGGGGTGGGTAGAGAACCGAGGAGAGCGGCTCCAGGCCGGCCGCCGCATAGCGGGCGTCCAGCCGCTCCACCGCCCTGCGCATCTGGGGAAAGGCGACAGCCAGCTCGGCGCCCATGCCGGCGTACTGCGAGCCCTGCCCGGGAAACAGCGCGACCAGGGCGTCCGGCGTCGCCTCGGCCAGGGCCGCGGGGCGATAGTGGATGCCGCCGGGCAGCGACCAGGGGTCCACGCCGCCGCGCTCGTCCAGCGTCCGCGCCGCCAGCACCAGGGCCTCGGCGGCTTCGGCGGGTCCGGCCGCCAGGAAGCCGAGGCGCGGTCGCTCAGGCGCCGGCGCCGGGGCCTCCGCGAGCTCGGCCAGTGTGGCGGGCGCGTCGCTCCCGGCGAGGCGTCCGGCAAGGTCGCGGCAGCGCTCGGCCAGGGCCGCGGGGTCCGCGGCCTCGACCAGGATGCCCACCGGGCTCGCCGCCAGCGGCAGCGGCTCGAGCGGGCTCGGCGCCTCCTCGAGCAGGACATGGACGTTGGCGCCGCCGAAGCCGAAGGCGCTGACGCCGGCGCGGCGCGGCCGCTGCGGGCGTGCCAGCCAGGGCCGTGTCCGCGTGTTCAGGTAGAAGGGCGTGCCCGCCACCTCGAGGCCGTGGTTGGGATCGGTCACGCCGAGCGTCGGCGGCAACGTCCGGTGGTGGAGGCTCAAGGCCGTCTTGATCAGGCTGGCGGCGCCGGCCGCCGCCTTGGTGTGGCCGATCTGCGACTTGACGCTGCCGAGCGCGATCGAGCCGGGCGCGGCCCGGTCGAAGGCCAGGTGCAGCGCCTCGAGCTCGACCGCGTCGCCAACCTCGGTGCCGGTGGCGTGGGCCTCGATCAGGTCGACGCCCTCGCCGGCCAGGCCCGCGGCGTCCAGCGCTTCCCGGATCGCGCGCGCCTGACCTTCGGCGCGCGGCGCATAGATGCTCTTGGAGCGGCCGTCGCTGGTCATGCCGTAGCCGCGCAGCACTGCGTAGATCCGGTCGCCGTCCCGCTCGGCGTCGGCCAGGCGCTTGAGCACCAGCAGCCCGGCGCCCTCGGAGATCACCGTGCCGTCGGCCGCCGCATCGAAAGCTCGCACCCGCCCGCCCGGAGACAGCGCCGGCGTCTTGGAGAAGCTGAGGTAGGCCGTCAGGCCATTGTCGGTATCGAGGCCGCCGGTAAGCATCCGGTCGGCCCGCCCGGCCGACAGCGCGTCCATCGCCAAGCCGACGGCACAGAGGCTGCTGGCGCAGGCGGCATCGACGGCGAAGGCCGGGCCGCCGAGGTCGAAGCGGTTGGCGATGCGCCCGGCGACGACGTTGGCGAGGAAGCCGGGAAAGCTGGTCTCCTCCCATTGCGGGTAGAGACGCCGCATCGCCGAGGCGATCTCGGCCACCCGCTCCTCCGCGAGGCCCTGCTCGCGCAGCACGCTCTCCCACAGGGGCACTTCGAGGCCCGCGCGCAGGTCCTGGAGCGACTTCATGGTGGTGCCGGCAAGGCCGAGAATGACGCCGGTGCGCGCGTGATCGACGACTCCGGGCGGACAGCCGGCGTCCTGGAGCGCGGCCCTGGCCGCATAGAGGCCCAGCAGCTGGCTGGCGTCGACCGACTCCAGCGCCTTGGGCGGCAGCCCGAAGGCCAGGGGATCGAAGGGCACGGGCGGCAGGAAGCCACCGCGCGCGGAATAGGCCCGGTCGCGCGACGCACTGTCCGAATCGAGGTAGAGGTCGCGCCGCCAGCGCCCCGGCGGCAGATCCCGGATGCAATCGACGCCGTGCAGGATGTTCGACCAGAAGCCGGCGAGGTCCGCAGCCTCGGGCATGACCGCGGACAGCCCGACGATGGCGATCGCCGCCCGGCGCCCCTCCCCGCCGGACTCGGTCGCCTTCGCGCTTCCTGGAGTTGTACTGCCCGCCACTGGAACCCCCAAAATGAACGGCCGGCCCGAACTACCCTGCCCGGACCGGCCGCTGAACTCTCGTGCCGACCGCGCCCGAGGGCGGCCGGTCCGATCCGCCGACCTCAGGGGTTGCTGAAGGCGGCCACGTAGCGCAACGGCTGACGCCACACGAAGGAAGCGCCCTCCTTGAGATTGCGCGCGACCTCGGCCGCGTTCTCAGGGCCGATCGCGTCGGACAGGCGCGAGTGGTTGTGCTTGCCGTCCGGATCAAAGTCAGCGAGGTCGTCGGCGCCGATCAGCACCAGATAGGTGCTGAGCTGGCCGCTGGCCGGCCGATGCACGGTGATTCGCACCGGGTTGGACGACTTCCGGTTGGCCTCCATGAACTGGCGGGCCGCGCCACGGAAGGCGTCGCTCTTCTCCCCGTCGACCTTGAGGCCGTAGGCCATGACATAGGGCTTCGGACCGTTCACCTCGCCGGCCTCGGCGACCGTGTGCATCAGCTCGGATCCCAGGCCCTTGACGCCGCCGCGGGCCTTCTGCGCCGCCGTCGCCGCCTTCGCCTCGCCATGCTTGTCGACCATCGCGGCAGCGTGGTTGTCCGGATGCAGTTCGGCATGGGACTTGTGGGGAAACCAGACGTAGGCAACGTCGGAAGGACCGTGAAGCGGCACGTAGGTGAAGAAGCGCTGCCCCTTCTTGTGCTCCTTCGTGGCCTCCACGGCCTTGGTTACGAACTCCTTGAAGTGCGGATCCTTGCGATCGTAGTGGACCACGATGAGCGAAGCCTGCCCCTTCATGCCAATTCCTCCTTGCCTGTTTGTGAAACATAAAAGAGGTGCAATCCGCGGGCAGCATCGGTTGGCCGATCTGCGCCGCAATCGCTAACGAGGCGATTTGTCAGTAAGTAGCGCCACGACCCCTTTGCCCCTTTTCGCGCAACGAATGTGCGATGGCCGCACGGAGCGGTCAAGTTAAACCCCTGTCACGACGCGACGAAACACGACGGGGAAACGAAGCGGCCGGCCGAGGTCGTTCCGGCTGGGAAAGCCCGAGCCTTGCAATCGGCCGCGAATGCACGTGGAATGGAACGCGGGGTGGTCGGCGCGGTGCCCACTGGCACATCCGCAACCGGGGCCGCTAGGGGGGGCAGGGATGCTGGGTCGTCGCAACGAGCGGACGACGAAGGAAGAGGCGCGCGACAAGGCGCCGGCCGCTGCGAAGGCAGCCACACCACAGGACATCGGCCGACTGGCGCGCCTCACCTCGCCGCGCGGCTGGCTGGTCGCCCTGACCCTGGCGATCGTCACGCTGGGCGGGATCGCATGGGGCATCCTCGGCGAGATCCGCGTCGACGTCAGCGGCCTCGGCGTCATCGAGTACGAGGGCGGCGTGCTCCAGGAGCTCCGCGCCCCCGCCGCCGGCCGACTCGAGCGGCTGGCCGTCGGCGTCGGCGCGGAGCTCGCCGAGGGCGACCTCGTCGCCGTCGTCCGGGTCGGCACCGATCGCGAGGAGCTGAGCGGCGAGCAGCGCCTCCTGGCCACCCTGAAGAGCGAGCGGGAGCGCCGCGGGGCCGCGGTCCAGCGGGAGATCGAGCGGCGGCGCGGGGCGACGCAGGCGACGATCGCCAGCCTCGAGGAGAAGACCGCGGTGCTCGAGGAGCGCGTGGCGGACTACCGGCCCTACCTCGCCCAGCTCGAGCGGGAGATGGATCAGGGGCTGGTCCTGCGCCAGCGCGTCGAGCAGGTCCGCAGCGACCTCAACGACGCTCGGGTCGCCCTCGCGACCACGCGCAGCGACATTCAGAACGCCCGTGCGGAGCTCGGCCAGTTCATCGCCACGCAGGAGAGCTCCCTCGACGAACTCGACAACCAGATCGTCGAGTCGGAAAGCAAAGTCGCCGAGCTCCACTCCCTGGTCGCGGAGAGCTCCCGGATCGTCGCGCCGCGCGCCGGCCGCGTCGTCGCCGTCGAGGCCCGCGAGGGCGACGAGCTGGCGGCCGGCTCACCGGTCGTGCAGCTCGAAAGCGCGACCAGCAGCCTGCAGCTCTACGGCTATTTCCGTCCGGGAGACGGCAAGCGGGTCAGGCCGGGCATGGCCGCGCAGGTGTCCCCGGATACGGTCGAGCCGGAGATCTACGGGACCCTTGTCGGCACCGTCGTTTCGGTCGGGGCGCAGCCGGCAACGGAGGCGGAGCTGCGCAACGAGATCGACAACGAGACTCTCGTGCAGCAACTGCTCAAGGGCGGCGCACCGATCGAGGTCGTCATCTCGTTGACCGCCGACCCGCACACCGCGAGCGGCCTGGCCTGGACCTCTTCGGTCGGCCCACCCTACCGCGTCACCGCCGGCACGACGGCGGCGGCCAAGGTCGCGGTCCAGGAGGATCCGCCGCTCGCCTACATCATCCCGATCTTCGGCACCTGGTTCCACGGAGGCGGCGTGTGAGACAAGCCGCCGTCACGCCCGCGCTCGCTGCGGGCGCGGGCGGCGCGGCCCGCGGC
>NZ_JBBDQW010000072.1:0-112948 GCF_040905785.1 Tistlia sp. | reverse complement strand
CGGCCGGGTCCGGGTGCCGACGATGCTCCAGTCGCAAGGCCGCGAGAGCGGCGCGGCTGCCCTTGGCATGGTGCTCGCACACTACGGCAAGTGGCTGCCGCTGGAGCGCCTCTGCGAGGAAGCCGGCGTGGTGCGCGACGGCAGCCGCACCGACAACCTGGTGGCGGCGGCGCGCAACCTGGGCCTGGAAGCAGAGCAGCAGGCGGCCGAGGCCGAGGCCGCGCTTCGGCTGCGCACGCCGGCCCTGGTCAAGCTCGACAGCGGCTTCGCGGTCCTGGAGGGCACGGCGGCGGGCCGGGTCTGGCTGAACGACCCGGCCGGCGGCGCCCGCTCCACGACGCGCGAGGCCTTCGCGGCACACTACGCCGGCGAGGCGATCCAGCTGCGGCCGGCAGCCGGATTTCAGCGCGAGGGCCACGCGCCGAGCCTGGTCGCCTCGCTGTCGCGCCATCTCTCCGGCGCGCGCGGCGCCATCGAGATCATCCTGCTCGTGACCCTGCTGCTGGTCGTGCCGGGCCTGTTGCTGCCGGGCCTGCTGAAGGTCTTCATCGACGAGGTGCTGATCAAGGAGCTGTCGAGCTGGCTGCTGCCGCTGATCATCGGCCTGGTCTTGGCCGGCCTGCTCGACGGCCTGCTGCTGACCGTGCAGCAGTGGTACCTCAAGCGCCTGCAAATCGGCGTCGCCATCGGCACCGCCGGCCGCTTCCTGTGGCACGCCCTGCAGCTGCCGGTGCAGTACTTCGGGCTGCGCCAGGTCGGCGACATCGTCGCGCGCTATCGCACGACGGCGCAGGTCGGCGACCTGCTGGCCGAGAGCGTCAGCACCAACCTGCTCAACCTCGTGATGGTCGCCTTCTTCGGGCCGCTGCTGTTCCTGTTCAACGTCGAGCTGGCCGCCTTCGCCGTCCTGCTGACGGTGATGAACGTCGTCGCGGTACGCCTGGTCCGCGAGAAGCGCAAGCAGATCAACGGCCGCCAGCTGAACGAGGAGGCCCGGCTGACGGCAATCGGCATGAGCGGCCTGCAGGCGATCGAGACGCTGAAGGCGATGGGCACGGAGCCCTACTTCTTCCGCAACTGGGCGCGCACCAACAGCGAGGTGGTCGATGCGCGTCAGGAGTCGGGGCGGATCTCGCTCTGTCTCGACGCCGTGCCCTCGGTGCTCAACGCGCTCACCGTGGCCGGCGTGCTCGGCTTCGGCGCGATCTTCGTAATCCGGGGCGCCATGTCGGTCGGCGACCTGATCGCCTTCCAGTGGCTGCTGAAGCGCTTCTCGACGCCGATGCAACAGCTCGTCAACGTGACGCAGAACCTGCAGCTCCTGCAGAGCAACCTGCGCCGCCTCGACGACGTCCTGGACTATCCCGTCGACCCCCTGCTCGCGAGGCAGCCGAGCAGCGACGGCCGGCGCGCCAACGAGCCGGAAGCGGCCCGGCTGTCGGGTGCGCTGAGCCTGAAGGACGTGAGCTTCTCCTACAGCCCGGTCACCGATCCGCTCATCGAGCACTTCGATCTGGAGCTCGAGCCGGGTGCCAGGGTCGCGTTGGTCGGCGGCTCCGGGAGCGGCAAGTCCACGCTGGGCAAGCTGATCGTCGGCCTGTACCGCCCGACCGGCGGGCAGGTGCTGTTCGACGGCCTGCCGGTCGAGCGCATCCCGCGCGCGCTGTTCATCGGGTCGGTCGGCTACGTCGACCAGGACATCTTCCTGTTCGATGGAACGGTGCGCGAGAACATCACCATGTGGGACGACTCGCTGCCGGCGGAAGCGGTGCGGCGCGCGGCGAGCGACGCCTGCATCGACGAGATCGTCAGCGCGCGGCCGGGCGGCTACGACTCGCGGGTCGCCGAAAGCGGCGTCAACTTCTCCGGCGGGCAGCGCCAGCGCATCGAGATCGCGCGGGCGCTGGTGCGCGACCCGCGCCTGGTGGTGCTCGACGAGGCGACCGCCGCCCTCGATTCGGAGACGGAACGTGCGATCGACGACAACCTGCGCCGCCGCGGCTGCACCTGCGTGATCATCGCGCACCGCCTGAGCACGATCCGCGACGCCGACGAGATCATCGTGCTGGACCGGGGCCGCGTGGTCGAGCGGGGCGGCCACGACGCCCTGATCGCTCGGAAGGGCCGGTACGCAGAACTGGTGTCGATGGCATGACCGAAGAGGCTGCGACAGGCGAAGGCCGCCGGGACGAGCGCGCCGACGGCGGCACGACGCCCGCGGCGCTGGCGGAAACCCTCGGCTTCTCGACGCCGGCGCCCGGTGCGCTCGGCCGCGACGAGGCTTTCGCACCGCAAGACGAGAGCCGCGCCTGGCTGGTGACCGAGGGCGCCGTCGACCTGTTCGTCACCCTGCCGCGCGGCGATGGTCGGCCCGGCCCGCGGCAGCATCTGGCGCGCCTCGGCGCCGGCGAGCTGATCGTAGGCCTGCCGGCCCCCGCCGGTGGATCCGGCAGGGCAACCGGAGCGAGCGTGACCGCGGTGCCGGCCAGCAGCGGCCGGATCGCTGCCGGCACCCTGGCGGCCCTGCTCGCGACGGCGCGCGACGGCGCCCTTGCGACGACGGCCGCTGGCCTGCTCGAGGGCTGGATCGCGAGACTGACCGAGGCCATGGCGCTGCCGCCACCGCCGCCGGAGGCCGTCGGCCTCGAGGCCGGCAGCTCGGCGTCCGGCGAGGCCGAGGGACTGTTCCTGGCCAGGAGGAACACCTGCTGGCTGGCTGCGCCCGCCGCCGACGCGCAGTTCGCCTCGGTGGGCCCGCTGGCCGGGCTCGGCTGGAGCGGGCACCACCTGCCGCTGACGCCTGAAAGCTGGATCGTCCTGGAGCGGGCGGCCGACCTGAAGAGCCTCGACACCTCCGCTTGGCTGGCCCAGGGCACGGTCGCCGAGGACCTCGCCGGCTACGCGCGGCTCGCCCTTTCGCTCCTCGAGGCCGCCGCGGCGCGCCAGGAGGAGGAGGTCGTGGCGCGCCTGGCCCGGCGCGAGACGGTGCAGCGGGAGCGCCTGTCGGCGAGCGTCGGCAGCCTGACGGCAGTCATCGAGCAGCGCAAGCCGGTGGCTGGCGTGGCGGCCGGCGAGCCGCTGGTCGCGGCCCTGGAAGCGGCGGCGGGCGAGCTGGGCATCGCGCTCTCGCTTCCCAAGGGCGGGCTCGCGGCGGTGCCGAAGGACCAGGACCCCCTGCTCTACCTCTGTGCCCGCTCGGCGGTGCAGTGCCGGCGCGTGACCCTGCCGGAGGATTGGCTGCACGACGACTACGGCCCCCTGATCGGCCGCTACGGCCCGGCCGGGCGGCCCTGCGCGCTGCTGCCGACCGCGATGGGACGCTATCGCCTGGTCGATCCGGCAGCCGGCATCGACCAGGACGTCACGGCGGCGCTCGCGCGGCAGATCGAGCCGGTCGTCCACCTGCTCTACAAGCCGCTGCCCGAGGGCAAGATCGACGGGCGCCGCCTGCTCGACTTCAGCATCCCGGGCAATGCGCGCGACTTCGCCTACATCGTCGGGATGGTGGTGCTCGCGGGCATTGCCTCGATCGTGACGCCGGTCGCGACCGGCTACATCGTCAGCACGATCATCCCGAGCGCCGAGATCGGCCAGCTCCTGGTGCTGGGTCTGGTGGTGCTCGCCTCCCTGCTGGCCGCCGCGGTCTTCAACTTCGTGCAGTCGATCGCGATGCTGCGCATAGAGGGACGCCTCGACCAGCGCGTCGAGGCGGCGGTCTGGGACCGCCTGCTGAAGCTGCGCGCGCCCTTCTTCCGCCAGTACACCGTCGGCGACCTGGCCAACCGCGCCCAATCGATCGGCCAGATCCGCCAGCTCATCACCGGCTCGGTCATCAACTCCTCGATCGCCGGCATCATGGGCCTTTTCAGCCTCGGACTCATGGTCGTCTACGACTGGCTGCTGGGCCTACTGGTTGGCGGCGTCAGCTTGGCCTACGCCCTCATCGGATACCTGATCGGCCGCGCCATCGTCGGGCTCAACCGCAAGCGCATGTTCCTCGACGGCAAGGTGCAGGGCCTGCTCTTCCAGCTTCTCGGCGCCGTCGAGAAGCTGCGGGTGACCGGCAGCGAGGCGACGGCCTTCGGGCTCTGGCAGCGCGACTTCCTGAAGTACGCCGGCTTCACCAACCGCCAGAACGGCTGGACCAACCTGGTCAAGGTCATGAACGGCGTCTTCCCCTTCGTCGCGGTCGTCATCGTGCTGGCGGTGATCGGTTGGCAGTCGGGCCAGCTCGACGCCTTCTTCGACTTCTCGCGCAGCTGGCAGGAGATCGAGGCGGCGGCCTTCTCCGACATCATGACGCCGGGCGACTTCAGCGCCTTCATCACCGCCTACGTGCAGTTCACCACGGCCGTCATCGGGCTGGTCGGCGTGGCGGTGCAGCTGACCCTGGTGCGCCCGCTGCTGGAGCGCGTGACGCCGATCCTGCAGGCCGAGGAAGAGAACGACAGCGGCAAGAAGGACCCCGGGGAGATCAGGGGCGGCATCGAGCTGCGCAACATCCGCTTCCGCTACGCGCCCGGCACGCCGGCGGTCCTCGACGACCTGTCGCTCGCCATCGAGCCCGGGGAGTTCGTCGCCTTCGTGGGCCCCTCCGGCAGCGGCAAGTCGACGGTGATCCGCCTGCTGCTCGGCTTCGAGCAGCCGGAGGCCGGTTCGGTGCTGATCGACGGCCTCGACATCGCGACGCTGAACAGCCGGCTGGTGCGCCAGAGCCTGGGCGTCGTGCTGCAGGACGCCAAGCTGCTGAGCGGCACGATCTTCGACAACATCGCCGCCGGCTCCGACGCGACGCGGGAGGAGGCCTGGGACGCGGCGCGGCGGGCCGGTTTCGACAAGGACGTCGAGGCCATGCCGATGGGCATGGACACCTACCTCAACGACGCCGCCACCACGGTCTCGGGCGGGCAGCGCCAGCGGCTGATGATCGCGCGCGCCCTCGTGCGGCATCCCCGCATCCTGATCTTCGACGAGGCGACCAGCGCGCTCGACAACGAGACCCAGTCGATCGTCAGCCGCGGCGTCGACGAGCTGCGCTGCACCCGCATCGCCATCGCCCATCGCCTGAGCACGATCCGGCGCGCCGACCGCATCTTCGTCATCGACGGCGGCCGCCTGGCCGAGTCCGGCAGCTACGACGAGCTGATCGCCAAGCAGGGCGTATTCGCCGCCCTCGTCAGCCGCCAGATCGCCTGAGCCGAAGCCTCGGGTTCGGGCGGTGTCGCTCGGCGTACGCCGAGCGGCGCGGCTCCGTCGGACGATGACGCTCCAATTTTATCCGAGCCTCTTCCTCTCGTCTCTCCGCTCTCTTGCTGCCCGGGCTACTCCGCAGCGAGGGCGAGCGCCGCACCCCTGGGGCGCAGCAGGTAGTGGCTCAAGAGAACGCCGAGTTCCTCGGGCGTGTAGAGACTGTCGTAGGGGTATTTGAGAAACAGGCGGCGGGCATCGTCGACGGCCTTGGGATCAGTGACGGTGGCCTCATCCGCCAGATCGAAACCCGCCGAGCCGAAGAGCCGGTGATAGTCGGGATGCCGAAGCCGCCATTGCTTCTTGCCGAGCCGGGTCAGGATGTCCCAGCCCGTCTCGCTCCATGTCAGGAAGTCGATGCGGGATAGCCGCTTGTCGCCGTGCTGGCGGTGGTCGGAATGATCCACGCTGTGAAGCATGAAGCCGTCCGGTGAGAGCAGGGAGAGCCACGCGCGAGAAAGGCGGGCCAGTTCCTGCGGCGGGATATGCTCCAGCACGGTGCGCGAAGTGACGCAGTCCACGACGATGCCGGAGCCTGCTGGCTCGAAGGGCGCACGGTAGACGAGGCCCAGGCCTTCGAAGGTCCGCCCCTGGCGCAGCCACGGTTGATCCGGATCGAAGCCCAGCCTGCCAGCGAGTTCCGGCAGGCTCTCGAGAACGAAGGCCCTGGCGGTGTCGAGCGTGCCCTGGTCCATGTAGCGGTTGATATCGGTCATCACGACCTGCCGAGCACCCATGCATCGGTAGAGCAGCGGCACGACGGGGAACCAGCCCGATCCGATCTCCAGCACCGCCTTTCCGGCGAACGACAGCCCGTTGGCCTTCAGCAGATCCGCCTGAGAGCGCAGGTCGACGATGGTGGAGCCGAGGTTCGACAGGTCGGGCTGGTATCCCGAGCGCTTCCGCTTCCAGCGCCGAAGGGCCTCGTAGCCCGGCAGGTTGAGCGCGACGAACGAGCGGGCCGTGTTGACCTGCCAGCGCATGGCTTGGTCCTCCCAGAAGTTCGGCAACTCCAGAACGCATACTCCACGCCAGTGGCGGAAATGAGCCAAGTCGGCGCCGAGACAGGGGGCACAAGTGTAAGGAGCGCTGACGGAACGACACCCAGCGCGTCGGTTGAATTGACAGGAAACGGCGAGAGGTTCAGCCCTTGCGGGGCTCGCCGAGCAGGCGATTGGCAGGCAGGGACGGAACTCCTGTTGCCCAGCTTGGTCGACAGGCAGGCCGAGACTGCCGACCCGCCGGAGCGATAGGCCTTTGCGATTCTCACCTTCGCCGAGCCGCTGCGGCGTCAGATGATCCTCTCGCGCAGCCAGGCGGCGACCGCCTCGCCGAACAGCACCAGGGCGATGATCGCCAGCAGGATCGTCGAGACCGTCTGCCAGGCGAAGGTGTCGATCGAGCCCTGCAGGATCAGCCCGATGCCGCCCGCGCCGACCAGGCCGAGCACCGTCGATTCGCGCAGGTTGATGTCCCAGCGCAGGATCGAGACCGCGAAGAAGGTCGGCATGACCTGCGGCACGACGCCGAACAGCAGGATCTTGGAGCGCGAGGCGCCGGTCGCCTCCAGGGCCTCGATCGGCCGCCGGTCGATCTCCTCGATCGCCTCCCCGACCAGCTTCCCGAGGAAGCCGATAGACCGGAAGATGATCGCCAGGATTCCGGCCAGCGCGCCGGGCCCAAAGATGGCGACGAAGAGCAGCGCCCAGATGATCGTGTTGACCGACCGGCTGGAGACCAGGATGAAGCGCCCGAGCCACAGGGTCGCGCGGTTCGGCGTCGTGTTCTGGGCGGCCAGCAGCGCGATCGGCAGGGACAGGAAGACCGAGATCAGCGTCGCGATGGTCGCGATGTTCACGGTCTCCAGGAGCGCCTCGGCGATGGCGCGCCAGGCCGAGACGTCCGGCGGGACCATCCGGCCGAAGAGGTCGCCCATCTGCTCCGGCGCGTCGAACAGCCAGGGCCAGAATACATCGATGGTGCTCAGCGCCCAGGCGGTCGCCGCCACCGCGGCGGCGAAGCCGGCCAGCCGCTGCCAGCGCTGACGCGGCGTGTAGCGCCGCCACTCGCGCTCTGCGATGCCTTCGCCCGGCTCGGCCGCTACCACAGGTTCCTCCGGATGCGCCCGCTGATCGCCTCGCTGACCAGGATGACGCCGATGATGCAGAGGGTGATGGCGAGTGCGAAGTCGTAGTCGTAGCGCCCGAAGGCGTTCATCAGGGTCGCGCCGATGCCCCCGGCCCCGACCAGGCCGACGATCGCCGAGGCGCGCAGGTTGCTGTCGAGCTGGTAGATGCTGAGGCCGATCTGCCGCGGCATGATCTGCGGGATCACGGCATAGAGCAGCGTCGTCATCCAGCCGGCGCCGCTGGCCCGCACCGCCTCCACCTGACCCCAGTCGATCTCCTCGATCTTCTCGGCCAGCATCTTGGCGACGAAGCCGATGGAGTAGATCGTCAGCGTCAGGACTCCGGCGAGCGGACCGAAGCCGACCGCCTTGACGAAGAGGATGGCGACGATCACCGGGTGGAAGCTGCGCGCCACGATGATGACGGCGCGCCCGACCAGGTAGACCAGGCGCGGCACGATGTTGCGCGCTGCCAGGAAGGCGATGGGCACGCTGAGGCCAACACCGAGCACGGTCGCCAGCACCGCGATCTTGATGCTCTCGAGAAAGCCGTCGAGCAGCAGCTGGCTGCGCGCGAAGCTGGGCGGAAAGGCGCCCGAGAAGATGCGCGCGGCGCGGGGAAGGCCCTCCTGGATGCGCTGCAGGTCGAAGGGCAGCATCGAGAGCGCCCACCAGACGTAGGCGACGGCGACCAGGATCACCGTCCAGCGGACGTAGGGGTTGCGGATGAAAGCCGGCTTGCGCCAGGTCGGCGGGCGCCCCGCGGTGCGCGCCTCGGGCGTCGGCGTCATGGCAGGGCGGCCTCCCGCACCGGGGCGTCGAGGCCGGTCTGCTCGCGCTCAGCGGCGGGCATGCCGGCGTAGATCTCTTCCATCGCCGCCTCGTCCAGGTCCGCCGGCAAACCGTCGAAGATGATCCTGCCGTAGCGCATGCCGACGATCCGCTGGGTGTACTCCTTGGCCTCGGCGACATTGTGGATGTTGATCAGGACCGGCAGTTGCAGCTCGCTGGCCAGCGACTGCAGCAGCTCCATGATCTGCCGCGAGGTCTTGGGGTCGAGCGAGGCCGTCGGCTCGTCGGCCAGCAGGATCTGCGGTTCCTGCATCAGCGCCCGCACGACGCCGACGCGCTGGCGCTCGCCGCCCGACAGCTCGTCCGCCCGCTTGTTGACGTAGTGGACGATGCCGACGCGCTCCATGAGGTGGAAGGCGCGCTCGATGTCGGCCTGCGGGAAACGCCGCGACGCCGCCCGCCAGAAGGGGACGTAGCCCAGACGGCCCGACAGCACGTTCTCCATGACCGTCAGCCGGTCGACGAGGTTGAAGCTCTGGAAGATCATGCCGATGCGGCGGCGCGCCCGGCGCAGCTCGCGGCCGTTGAGCCGGGTCAGCTCGAGGCCGTTGAGCTCGATCGAGCCGGCGGTCGGCTCGACCAGCCGGTTGATGCAGCGCAGCAGCGTGCTCTTGCCGGCACCGGAGGCGCCGATTATGGCGACCACCGACTCGCCCGGCACCGTCAGGTCGAGATCCTTCAGCACCGGCTGGTCGCTGCCGTAGCTGTTCGACAGTCCGCTTATTTTCAGCATTCGAGTCCCCGCGAAGGTCCGGAAGAGACCGGCCCGGCGGGCGCGCAGGCGCCCGGCCGGGCCGGCAGGACCGGCTACTTCAGGTTGCCCTGCGTGTAGGTGACGCCGTTGGCTTCCTGGATCTCGCGGATCACCTCCCAATCCTCCTTGTAGGAGATCGGGATGAACTTGGTGACGCCCTTGAACTCCTCGCCCAGCGCGGTGCCGGACATGTCGAAGCTGAAGAAGGCTTCCTTGATCTTCTCCACCAGCGCCGGGTCGAGGTCGTGGGCGTGGGTGTAGGAGGTCGTCGGGAAGGGCTTCGACTCGTAGAGCAGCCTCAGCTCTTCCGGATCGTAGAGGCCCCGTTCGGCCATGCGCTCGACGACCTCGGAGGCGACGGGCGCGGCGTCGTAGTCACCGGCGACGACGCCCAGGATCGACTGGTCGTGGGAACCGGAATAGACGACCTCGTAGTCCTGGTCCGGCACCAGCCCGATCGCGGGGAAGAGCGCGCGCGGCGCCTGGTTGCCGGAATTGGAGGTCGGCGAGGTGTGCGCCACCGTCTTGCCCTTCAGCTGCTCGGGGCTCTCGATGCCGCTGTCCTTGCGGGTAAAGAGCTGCAGCGTGTAGCCGAACCGGCCGTCCTCGGCGCCCATCAGGGCGAAGGGAACGGCGCCGGCCAGATTGACCGCAAAGGGCGTCGGACCGGTCGAGAAGCCGGCGATGTGCAGGCGCCCGCTGCGCATGGCCTCGACCTCGGCGGCATTGGACTGCACGGCGAAGAAGCGCACCTCCTTGCCGGTGACCTCCTCGAGGTGGTCGATGAAGGGCTGCCAGATATCGGCGTAGATCGCCGGGTCCTCGACCGGCGTGTAGGCGAAAACCAGTGTGTCCGGGTTCACCAGCTTCGAGGGGTCGCTCGGCGCGTCGGCGACGAGGTCGCCGTCGCGGTCGCAGTACATCGAGTCGAGCGCGCCCCGGTCGGGGCAATCCTGTGCCTGTGCCGGCGCGGCGCCGAGCGCCACGGCCAGCCCAAGGGCCGCCAGCAACGACATCGGGGCGAGCCCGCTGCCGATCCATCTCCCTGTCGGTAGACTCATCGTCTCCTCCAAATTCTGTTGTGTTCCTTGCCCGGCGCCTCGCCGGGATGGTTCGCCTGAGAGGCGGTGCCGATTGCCGCAGCGCAGAAGCGAGCCGCAACCGTCATCAAACTGAAACATACCTGCGAAGGTGTGGCGACCGGAATTCGCCCGCGCGACCGCCTCGACAGAGCGGCTCCCCCGCGCGATCCGCAGCGACGGCTGCCCGCCACAGGCCAGGCGCGCCGCCCGCCTTGACCCCGGTGGCCGCGGGCTCCTAAGCTTCGGCCATGACGCATCTTCGGATGATCGCTGGCCTTCGAATTAGCCACCCGGCGCCCCACGGGCTGCCGGGTCGTGCCTGTTCGATTGCCACCGCTCTTCTGGAGACTGCGTCCCATGTCGACCACTAGTCCACTTTCCGAGACCTCTCGGCGAGCCGCCGCGCGACCCGCGCCCGCGCCGGTCTTCTGCTTCTCCGTCGCCGCCGCCGCCGAGCCCGGGGTCATGCCGCGCGTGCTCGAGCTCTTCGCCAAGCGCAACCTGGTGCCGCTGCGCTGGCACAGCGACCGCCTGCCGGCCGGCCAGGGCCGCGGCGGCGAGACCCTGGCGATCGACATCCAGGTTCGGGACCTCGAGCCGGAGCTCTGCGACTACATCGCCCGCTGCCTGCGCCAGATCCACGGCGTCGAGACCGTGCTGACCTCGGAGAAGGGCTTCGGCTGAGCCGGCCGTTGGCGGCTAGGCGAACCCCGCCATCCGCCGCACCGCCTCGGGGGCGTGGCCGGCCTCGCGCAGCACGCGGAGCGAGAGGGCGTCGTGGCGCTTGGCCAGGCGCCGCCCGCTCTCGTCGGCGAGCAGGCCGTGGTGGTGCCAGCGCGGCACCGGCAGCCCGAGCAGGGCCTGCAGCAGGCGGTGGACGTGGGTCGCGTGGAACAGGTCCTGGCCGCGCGTCACCAGGGTGATCCCCTGCAGGGCGTCGTCGACCGTCACCGCCAGGTGGTAGCTGGTGCCGATGTCGCGGCGCGCGAGCACGACGTCGCCCAGGGTCTCGGGCGCCGCTCGGATCTCGCCCTGCGCGGCGTCCTGCCAGGTCAGAGGCCCGCTGCGGGCCTGTGCCGCCGAGACGTCGAGGCGCAGGGCCGCCGAGACGCCGGCGGCCAGACGCTCGGCGCGCTCCGAGCCAGCGAGGCGCCGGCAGGTCCCCGGGTAGAGCGGACCCTCGGGCCCGTGCGGTGCGCCGGCGCTGCGCGCGATCTCCTCGGCGATCTCGCGGCGCGTGCAGAAGCAGGGATAGAGCAGGCCCTCGGCCTCCAGCCGCGCGAGGGCGGCGGCGTGGTCGGCGGCATGCTCCGACTGGCGGCGCACCGGGGCCTCCCAGGCAAGGCCGAGCCAGGCGAGGTCCTCGAGGATGGCCGCCTCGAACTCGGGCCGACAGCGTGGCCGGTCGATGTCCTCGACGCGCAGCAGGAAGCGCCCGCCCGGACCGCCTGCCGCCGCGGCGGCGAAGAGCGCCGAGTGAGCGTGGCCCAGGTGCAGGAGCCCCGTCGGGGAGGGAGCGAAGCGCGTCGTCTCTGCCATGGGGGCTGGCGGTAGCCGGCCCGTCGGCTATTGTCCAGCCCATGCTGCGGATCGACGAGCACGGCCTGCCGGAGGCCCTGGCCGCCCTCGGCCGCCTCGACCCCGACTGCGCCCGGGCGATCGAGGAAGCGGGCCCGCCGCCGCTGCGCTATCGCCCGCCGGGCTTCGCCACCCTGCTGCGCGTGATCGTCGCGCAGCAGGTCTCCCTGGCCTCGGCTGCGGCGATCTGGGCGCGGCTCGAGGCCGCCTGCGAGCCTTTGGTGCCCGAGCGCATCCTGGAACGCTCGGAGGAGGAGCTGCGCTCGGTCGGCCTGTCGCGCCAGAAGGCGCGCTACGCCCGCTCCCTGGCGGAGACCATGCTGGCCGGGCGACTGAACGTTTCGGCGCTGGAGGTGTTGGACGACGAGGCGGCGATCGCCGAGGTCACGGCGGTCAAGGGCCTGGGCCGCTGGTCGGCCGAGGTCTACCTGCTGTTCTCGCTCGGCCGGCCCGACGTCTGGCCGGCCGACGACGTCGGCCTGATGATGGGCGCGCAGAAGCTGAAGGGCCTTGCCGAGCGGCCCGATGCCAAGGCTATGCGTGCCCTGGCCGAGCCCTGGCGACCCCTGCGGGCGGTCGCGGCGCGGCTGCTCTGGCACTACCGCAGCCACGGCAAGGCGCCCGCGGGGATGCCTGCCGAGGTGCTTCCCTGAACCCGCAATTCCCGGAGACTGCATGAACGACAAGACCGGACTCGACGGACCGCGCCAGGAGCCCGCCAGCGGCGGGCCGGCCAGGCAGCTGGTCGTGCTGCTGCACGGCCTGGGCGCCGACGGCGACGACCTGATCGGCCTGGCGCCCTACCTCGCCCAGGCCCTGCCCGACGCCGCCTTCGCGGCGCCGAACGCGCCCTTCCCCTGCGACCGGGCGCCCATGGGCTTCCAGTGGTTCAGCCTCGAGGTGCGCGACGCCCAGCAGCTCTACTGGGGCGCCGAGGGTGCACGGGGCCCTATCGACCGCTTCCTCGACGCCGAGCTGGCGCGCCACGGCCTCGGTGCCGAGGCGCTCGCCTTGGTCGGCTTCTCCCAGGGCACCATGATGGCGCTCCACACCGCCCTGCGGCGGCCCGAGCCGGTCGCCGGCATAGTCGGCTTCTCGGGGCTGCTGGTCGCACCCGACCGCCTGGCCGGCGAGCTCGTCAGCCGCCCCCCGGTGCTGCTGGTCCACGGCGAGGCCGATCCGGTCGTGCCCTTCGGCGCCCTCGAGGCCTGCGAGCACGGCCTGCGGGATCTGGCCGTGCCGGTCGAGAGCCTGGCGCGGCCCGGCCTCGGCCACTCGATCGACGAAGGCGGCCTGCGGGCGGCGATCGCCTTCCTTGCCGAGCGCTTCGCCGGCTGACGGGACTGACGGCCCGCGTGACAGATCGGTGAAGTCTGCAGACGGCCACGCACAAGATCTTGTGCCGGCTTCTGCGGCGGGCTATTCACGATGACCTTGAACGGTCTAGAGTCGAAGGAACTCAGTAGAGGGAGACGGCGGCTTGAGCCCCGGAGAAAGCTTTCCTGCTCTGGTCTTGAACGCGGACTTTCGTCCGCTGAGCTACTTTCCGCTGTCCCTCTGGGCCTGGCAGGACACCATCAAGGCGGTCTTCCTGGACCGGGTCAACGTCGTCTCCCAGTACGACCGGGTGATCCACTCGCCAAGCTACTCGATGAAGCTGCCGAGCGTGATCGCCCTCAAGGAATACGTGACGATGGACCGGCGGCCGGCCTTCACCCGGTTCAACGTCTTCCTGCGCGACAGCTTCCGCTGCCAGTACTGCGGCGACGGCTTCCCCTCCGAGGATCTGACCTTCGACCATGTCGTGCCCCGCTCGCGCGGCGGCCGCACGACCTGGCAGAACGTCGTCACGGCCTGCCAGACCTGCAACCTGCGCAAGGGCAACCGGATGCCGCGCGACTGCCAGATGCTGCCGCTCGATCCGCCGGACATGCCGACGACCTATCATCTGCAGGAGAACGGCCGGGGCTTCCCGCCGAATTACCTGCACAAGAGCTGGAGCGACTTTCTCTACTGGGATTCCGAGCTGGAGTCCTGACGCCGGGCGAGGTGGCTCAGTCGAGGCGCAGCCAGTCGAAGATCTTGCCGTCGCGGGCCAGCTCGACCGTGTCGGGCTGCGGCGCCTTGGGGCTGCCGAGGGTCGGTCCGAGAATAACCAGGGCGACGATGCGCTTTGCCTCCGGCCACCAGGTCGGCGGGTGCAGCGGGCCTTTGAACGACAGTGCCGACATGGCCGTGGCCTTCCAGACAGGGGTGTGCCCTGCCTTTCTAGACTGGAAAAGCCAATAAACCGTTAGCGGATCTGCTTAAGAATCCGTTGCTTTTCAGTTGCTTGCAACAGATCTGACGGACGTCAGAGGCGCTCGCTCAGCCAGATCGCCGCGCGCGATCCGGCCCGCACCGCCGCCGAGAGCAGGGGGTAGGCCGGTGCCAGCTCGGCCTCGTTGGCCAGGGCGGTGTCGCGATGCTCCAGCTCCTCGGCGCGGAACCGCTCGATGGTGTCGCGCAGATCGACCTCCTCGGAGCGCCCTTCGAGCGCCTCGGCCTGGGCGGCGTAGTGGCGGTCGATGGTTTCCTCGACGGCGACCGTGCAGGCCATGGCCGCCCGGGAGCCGAGCAGCGCCGTGCCGGCGCCGAGCGCGAAGCCGGCGACGTGCCAGAGCGGCGAGAGCAGGGTCGGCCGGACCCGGCGTTCGGGCAGCAGGTCGTCGAAGGCCTGGAGGTGGAGCTTCTCCTGCTCCCACATGTGGCGCAGCATCGGTCCGGACCGGGTCCGGCCGAGCACGGCGAGCTGGCCCTCGTAGATGCGCCGGGCGCCGTACTCCCCGGCCTGGTCGACACGCAGCATGCGCGCGACCGGCGCCGGCGCCGGCGGGTCGCCCGGCAGGCGCCGGCGGCGCTTGCGGGGCGGAGCGGCCTCGGGGCCGGGCGCCGTCATGGCCGCGCCTTTCTTCGGGTCAGGAGGCGCGCCGCGACCAGCAGGAACAGCCCAAGAGCGGCGCTGTAAAGCAGGTTGTAGTCGGCCATCGAGAGGCCGAGCAGCGACCAGGAGACCTCGTCGCAGGCGACCACGGCCGTCGCCATCAGCGATTCGCGGAGCTGCTCGGCGCTCGTCGCCCCCTGGAAGCTGGGCGCATGGCAGCCGGCGGTGCCCTGCCACCAGCCGTTCTCGACGCCGCTGTGGAAGCCGGCGATCGCCGCGCTCGCAAGATAGCCGAGCCCCGAGGCGGCCAGGGACAGGCGGCGGGCCGGACCGCGCCAGATCACGGCCGGCAGCGCCAGCAGCGCCGCGATGCCCAGGGCCCAGCGCTGCCAGATGCAGAGCACGCAAGGCTCCAGCCCGAAGCCGTGCTGGGCGACCAGCGCCAGGGCGATCGCCGCCGGTCCGGCCAGCAGGCCGACGAGCGGGGCGAGCAGCGGGTGACGCGCGAGAAGCTCGGACATGGTGCTCAATATGGGAGCTTTCCTGGCGTCATAACAGGTACTTGAGCGCGACAAAGCCGCCGACCAGAAGCAGGAAGAACAGCAGGGTGAGCTGCGGCAGGTAGGCCTCGATGAAGCGCCGGATCGGCGGCCCGTACCACCACAGCAGGGCGGCGACCAGGAAGAAGCGCGCGCCGCGCGAAACCACCGAGGCAGCCAGGAAGACCGCGAGATCGAGCCGCGTGACGCCGCTGGCGATGGTGATGACCTTGAAGGGAAAAGGCGTGAAACCCGCGCCGGCGACGATCCAGGCGCCCCACTCGTTGTAGGCGGCGGTGAAGTCGGTGAACTTTTCCAGGTAGCCGTAGAAGTCCAGGATCTGCTGCCCGACCGCCTCGTAGAAGAAGTAGCCGATGGCGTAGCCGGCGAGCCCGCCGAGCACCGAGCCCAGCGTCGCCACGGTCGCGACCATCCAGGCCTGCTCACGCCGGGCCAGGACCATCGGCAGGATCAGCACATCGGGCGGGATCGGGAAGACCGAGGATTCGATGAAGGAGATGCCGAACAGCGACGGCAGGGCGTGGCGCGAGCGCGCCCGGGCCAGCGACCACTCGTAGAGGCGGTGCAGCAGGCTCATGCGGGGCGGAGGACGACGGGGGATCGAAGCGACTCGGTCATGGCGCGCGAGCCTACTGGCTCGCCCGCCGGCCGTCGTCCGCGCTTTGCGTCGCCCGCCCGCGCATGGCCGCCTTGGAGGAGCGCCCCCGGAGGGGCGGCCCGGCTCAGCCGTTCCTCGGCGCGAAGGCGCCCTGGGCAAGCAGCCGCTGGATCTCCCTGGTCAGGCCGTCCAGGCTGCCCTCGCGCCGGATCACGCTGGCGTACTCGTCGCGCAGCGTGATCGCCATCGAGGTCCCCTCGGCCTTGATGTCGAGGATCCTGAACCCGCCGTCGTCCGACTCGCGCAGCAGCCACTCGGTCCTGATCGGGTCGCCGCCGGAGCGCTCGAGGCGCAGCGGCACCCAGACGACGCCGTCGCTGTCGGTGACCTTGGGCGCCTGGGTCTCGAAGGTGCCGCCCTGGTAGTCGCGGAACACCGGCAGGAAGCGCTGGGTCAGGTACTCGCCGAAGACCTCCAGGAACTCGCTGCGCTCCTGCTCGCCGGCGGCGCGCCAGTAGCGCGCCACGACGAACTGGCCGATGGCCGGCACGTCGAAGCCTTCGCGGAGCAGCTTCTCGAACCGCGTGGCGAGTTCCTCCTCGCTGAGGCCGGGCTCGCCGAGCTGCTCCAGGGCCGTCTCGCCGTAGTGCTTCAGATAGGCGTCGGCCGTCTCGCTCGCCGAGGCTGCCGGCGCCAGGACCAGCACCACGGCGACGAGCAGGGCCGGGACGGCGGCCAATCCGGTCGGTCGCCGGCGCGGTCGAATGGGCGTAACTTGCATCGAAGCTCCTTCCTGTACGGCCTGGCGACCGGCGTTTCCGGCGGGCCGCCACAGCGTCGATGATCGCCGGCCCGCACCCGGCCAGGCACCTTTCCCTAGACCGTGCAGGCCCAGATGGGCGTCCGGGCGGATCCGGTCAGAGCGAGCTGCGCTGCTCTGCTTCCGAGATCACGGTGCCGGCCGCGTCCTCCTCGTCGGAGGCGTTGAGGATCTGGTCGGCGCGGCGCTGGGTGTAGAGCGAGCGCAGGCGCGCGTAGTAGTCGATCGCGTCGCGCTTGACCTCGTCCAGCGTGTCGATGTTGCGGGCCCGCAGGTCGAGCCCCTTCAGCGCGCCGCGGGCGTACATGTACTCCGGCGCGTCCTTGGCCCGCGCCAGGTTGTTCCAGGGGTCGGTGTAGGAGTCGACCAGCAGGCCAACCGCATCGCGCGCGTTCGAAGGCCCGAACAGCGGCAGCACGACGTAGAGGCCCGGCCCGACGCCGTAGCTGCCCAGGGTCTGGCCGAAGTCCTCCTCGTGGTAGGGATAGCCCGAGGGCGTCGCCACGTCGAAGAGCCCGCCGAAGCCGGCAATCGAGTTGATGAAAAAGCGGCCCGCCGTGTTCTCGGCGCGCACCCATTCGCCCTGCAGCAGGTCGTTGACCAGCACGACCGGCGCGTCGAGGTTGCGCACGAAGTTGGTCACCGTGTGCTGGACGCCGTCAGGCGTCCAGAAGCGGTAGGTCACGGCGATCGGCCGCAGCAGGAAGATGTCGATCGTCTCGTTGATCGCGAAGATGAAGCGGTTGACCGGCTCGAGGGGATCCCAGATCTCGCCGTAGCCGCCGGCCCCGTCGGCGTAGATGTCGGACAGGGCGTTCTGCGCGAGCTGGTCGCCCGGCCCCGCCGCCTCGGCGAGGCCGGCGGAGGCTTCGGTCCGCGGCACGTCGCTGCCGGTCTGCGCGCAGCCCGCCAGCAGGCCGAGCGTACAGGCCGCCACGGCGCCGATCACGCTGCGCCGGACGCCCTCGCGCCGGTCGGAGGCACGCCGGTCGGAGGCACGCCGGTCGGAGGCGCGCCGGTCGGAGGCGAGTTCTGAACCCATGGTCTTCCCGATCCGCCCTCTCACGTCACACCCCCGTTTCCTTGCGGCGCCTCTCCATCGAGGGGAAGGCGCCCCGGGAGTCTGGGCCGAAAAAGTTAAGGGCAGCTTGCCGGATCGGTGGCCGTTACGGCCCCCCTGGCACCCCACAACTTCGGACCCTAGCGGGAATGCGGATATCATAGGACCGCGTCCGGCGCCAGATGGGTCGCCGATCCTCCCCCAGTCCGCCGCGGGGCCTGTGGCAGATTTGCCTCAGTCGCTGTGCCCCCGAGGCCGCGCACGTCACGCGGCCGTGGTGCCGCCGGCGCGCGCCAGGAGCCGCCGGTAGACCGGCAGGAAGAGCGCCGGCAGCATGTACATCGGCAGCTGGGCGAGGGCGAAGAACAGGACGATGTCGTAGTCGGAACCGCTCGGCAGCGCCGCCAGCATCATCCCCATGTTGCAGTTGCCGGCGAGCAGGCCGGCGGTCAGCGCCCGCTTGAGGCCAAGCGGCCGGAAGGCCAGGGTCGTGACCAGCTGCAGTGTCGGATTGGCGACGAAGGCGGCGAGCAGCCAGAGCGCCACGGTGCCGGGCCGGGTGAAGAGGGTCGCGGTGACGCCGTCCATGATCGCCACGGCGAAGACCAGCATGACGACCACGACCAGGCCGTCGATCTGGTGGGTCAGGCCGCGCAGGCGCGGCAGGCCGGCCAGGCGGCGCAGCAGCCAGGCGCCGACGAAGGCCGGCACGACGATCAGCGCCAGGCGCGCCATCAGCTCGAGCAGGCCGACCTCGAGCTGCAGGTCGAGCAGCAGCAGCGCCAGCGGTGGCACGGTGAGCGGCGCCAGCAGCGTCGAGCCGAGCGCGATGACGATCGCCAGCGGCCCGTCCAGGCCGACCAGCATGGCCACCGCCGCCGCTCCGACGATCGGCGGCGCGGCGGTCATCAGGACGAGGGCGATCACCAGGGGCTGCGGCAGCGGCAGCGGCAGGAGGTGCAGGACCGCCGCCATGGCGAGCGGCGAGGCCAGCATCATCCAGGCGATCAGGCCGCCGCACAGCAGGGGTCGGCGAACGACGGCGCCCATGGCCTGCCACTCGACGCGCAGCAGTGCGAGCAGCAGCAGCAGCGTCACCGAGGGACCGACCAGGGGCCGGGCGAGGCTTGCCAGGTCGGGCAGCGCGATGCCGAGGAAGACGCCCAGGAAGAGGGCCTTGGGGCCGTGACGGCCGAGGAAGGCGAGGAGAGCCAAGAGGGGTTCCGCGAGACAGAGGGGCGGCACCGGCCGGGCCGGCGGATGCGCTTCTGCGCCAAACTAGCCGGCTTTCCCCGACCCGGCCAATTGGCTAGGCTCCGCCACCTTCCGAAACACCGCCGCCTTCCGAAAACACCCCTGCCAAGAGGAGCTGCGCCCGATGCCGAGCGAGGGGCCGCTGGAACTGAAGCGCCTGAAGGTCCAGCCCGACTGGATCGACTACAACGGCCACATGAACGTCGCCTACTACCTCGTCGCCTTCGACCGGGCCTACGACGTCTTCATGGACTCGGTCGGCGTCGACAAGGCGTTCCGGGACCGCACCGGCGGCACGATCTTCGCGGTCGAGGCCCACGTCTCCTACCAGGCGGAGCTCAAGGTCGAGGCGCCGCTGGTCATGGCGCTGCAGCTGGTCGGCTACGACCGCAAGCGCCTGCACACCGTGATGACCATGCACCACGCCGAGGAGGGCTTCCTGGCCGCCACGGTCGAATGGATGAGCCTGTTCGTCGACCTGGCGACCCGGCGCGTCACCGCCATGCCCGACGAGATCTACGCCAAGGTCGAGGCGATCGGGCGGGCCCACGCCGCCCTGCCCCGCCCGGCGATCGTCGGCAAGGCCATCGTCATGCCGACGCCGCGCTAGGATAGCGGCGCCCGGCCCTCACGGGCGAGGGCGTCGAAGGCGCCGCCGACCAGCCCGTAGGCCTGCCAGGCGGCGGGCTGCAGGAAGCCCAGGCTCTCGTAGAGGCGCCGCGCCGGCTCGTTCCAGTCGAGCACCGCGAGCTGCAGCCGCGAGCAGCCCTGTCGCTCGGCCTCGGCGGCGCAGGCGGCGAGCAGCGCGCGGCCGACGCCGCGCCCGCGCGCGCCCGCGTGCACCACCAGATCCTCGACGTAGAGCCCGGCCTCGCCCGCGAAGGTGCTGTAGATCGGGAAGTAGAGCAGCAGGCCGACCGGCTCGTCCCGGCCGGCGCCGCCGTCCTGCACGGCGAGCAGGCAGTGGAAGCGGGGCTGCGGCCCGAAGCCGTCGCGGCGCAGGCGCGCCTCGTCCACGCTCACCCGGTCGAGCAGGCCCTCGAATGCGGCGAGCTCCCGGATCAGGGCCAGCATCGCGGGACAGTCGGCCTCGACGGCCGCTCGGATCGTCACCTCTGGCACCGCCGCTCTCCCCTGCTGCCCTGCATCGAACCTTGTGCCGACGCCGCCGGCCGCCGCAGTCTAGCGTCCCACGCCGCGCGACGTCAGTCGGAGGAAGGGGGCGGTTTCGGGGCGCCGGGAGGCGCCCCAGGGAAGCCGCCGAGGACGATGACCGTGAAGAGCGACAGGCCTGCGGGCCGCCCGCCGGAGGGACGGCCGCGCCGGACGGAGAGCCCGGCGGCGGCCCCGCCGCTGCTGTCGCGGCGCCGCCTGGTGACGGGCCTGCGGCAGATCGCCAGCACCGACTACCTGATCATCGCCGTCGCGCCCGTGCTGATCGGCCTGCTCGCCGGCACCGCGGCGATCGGCTTCCGCAGCCTGATCGGGGCGGTGCAGTGGCTCGGCTTCGGCACCGCCGGCGAGAACCTAGCCAGCGCGGCGGCCGCGCTCCCCTGGTGGCAGCTGCTGCTGGTTACGACGCTCGGCGGGCTGGCGGTCGGCCTGCTGGTGCGCGGCCTGATGCCCGGCGGCCGGCCCCAGGCGGTCGGCGAGGTCATCGAGGCGGCGGCGCTGAAGGGCGGACGCATGTCGCTGACCACGGGCATCAAGGCGGCCGTGATCTCGGCGGTCTCGCTCGGCGTCGGCGGCTCGGCCGGGCGCGAGGGACCGGTCGTCCACCTGGGCGCCACCATCGGCTCGCATCTGGCGCGCCGCCTGCACCTGGGCCGCCGCCAGATGCGCATGCTGCTCGGCTGCGGCGTGGCGGCAGCGGTCGCGGCCTCCTTCAACGCGCCGATCGCGGGCGTCTTCTTCGCGCTCGAGGTTGTGGTCGGGCACTACGCGCTCTCGACCTTCGCGCCGATCGTCATCGCCAGCGTCATGGGCACGCTGGTCAGCCGCATGCACTACGGCAATTTCCCGGCCTTCATCCTGCCGGAGGCGCAGCTCGGCGTCTCCTTCCTGGAGTTCCCGGCCTTCGCCCTGCTCGGCGTCACGGCGGCGGTGGCGGCGCTGCTCTTCATGAACGCCATCCTGTTCTCCGACTGGTGCTTCGAGCGCAGCCGGTTGCCGCGCTGGCTGCGCCCGGCCGTCGGCGGCCTGCTGGTCGGCCTCGTCGCGCTGGAGTTCCCGCAGGTGCTGGGCGTCGGCTACGAGGCGACCGACGCCGCGCTGCAGGAACACTACGGCCTGGCCCTGCTGCTCGCCCTGGTCGTCGCCAAGACCGCGGCGACCGCCGTCACCCTGGGTGCCGGCTTCGGCGGCGGCATCTTCTCGCCCTCGCTGTTCGTCGGCGCCATGGTCGGCGGCGCCTTCGGCCTGCTCGCCGGCGGCGTCTTTCCGGAGCTCGCCTCGGGACCGGGCGCCTACACGGTGGTCGGCATGGGCGCGGTCGCCGGCGCCGTGCTGGGCGCGCCGATCTCGACCATCCTGATCGTCTTCGAGATGACCGCCGACTACGCCCTGACCATCGCCCTGATGATCGCCACCGCCATCGCCAGCCTGATCGTCCAGCACCTGCACGGGCACTCCTACTTCACCTGGCAGCTGGCGCGCCGCGGAGTCCTGGTCCAGGGCGGCCGCGACGTCGGCCTGCTGCGCGACGCCAAGGTGCGCGGCCTGCTCGACGAGGCCTTCTCCAGCGTCCCGCCGGACGCCTCCTTCGCGAGCGTGCGGGAGGCCTTCGCCGGCGCCCGCTACGGCGAGCTGCTGGTGGTCGACGAAAAGGGCGTGCTGAAGGGGCTGATCACCTACGGCGAGCTGGCCGCCGTCGCCTTCGACGGCGAGGAGCACCCCGAGCTCGACGCGCTCGCCCTGGCGCGCACCAGCCCGCCCCTGCTCGCCGCCGACGACGGCCTGGAGACCGCGATCCGGGTCTTCCGCCAGACCGGCGAGGCGCACCTGCCGGTGATCGAGGACCGCGACAGCCGCCGCCTGCTCGGCCTCGCTCACGAGCACGAGGTCATGGCCGCCTATCACCGCGCCCTGCTGCTCGGCCAGGCGGAGGAGACCGGCGGCCGGCCGTGAGACCGCCGGAAGCTAAAGCGTCTGGTCGAGGCGCAGGCGGCTGACGCGGTCGACGGACTTGACGGTCAGCTCGCGCCGGCCGTCCGGGCCGCGCAGGGTCAGCGGCACCTCGACGCCGGCGTCGCCGAGAGCCCAGAGCTTGCGGTAGAAGTCGGCGAGGCCGGTCACCGGCTCGCCCTTGACCGCCTGGACGATCTCGCCCGGCTCGATGCCGGCCTCGGCGGCCGGGCTGCGCTCGGTCGTGCGGACCACGACGACCTGGCCGCGCAGCTCGGTGGAATGGAGGCCGAGCCAGGGCCGCGCGGCCTTGCGGCTGCGCCCGAAGGAGACCAGCTCGCCGTAGATCGGCTTCAGGGCGTCGATCGGCACGTACATGTTGCCCGCTATGACCGGCCCGCCGGCCTCGGCGGCGCCGATGGTGTCGCCGACCTGCAGCGAGCCGAGGCCGACCAGCCGGCCCTCGGCGTCGAGCAGGGCTGCGCCCGCCCAGTTCGGCCGGGAGGGCGCGGCGAAGAGCGCGTCGGGCAGCAGGTACTCCCAGTAGCCGGCGAACTCGCGCCGCGCCATCAGCAGCGCCGGCGCGATCACCGGCCCGGCGTCGCTCCAGGTCACGCTGAGCAGCGGGTCGCGGGGTTCGAGGGCGGCCGATTCGCCGATCGCCATCGCCTCCAGGCCGAGCCGAGCGCTGGCGCGCAGGATGCCGAAGCCGGTCTCGCCGTCGTAGGCCAGCACCTCGGCCGGGACGCGCCGGGTTGCCGCCGCCGGGTCCGGTGCGGCGATCAGCAGGTCGACCGCCGCCGCCTCCAGCACGACGTAGCCGATCGTCAGCACCAGGCCCTCGGCGGCGTCGATCAGCACGCCGTTGCCGAGCCGGGTCGACCCCAGGCTGCCGGCGGTGCTGCCCTCGGGCAGGATCGTCGCCTCGATGCCGACCACGGCGGAGAGATCCAGGCTCCGCGGGTCGAGCGGCCGCTCCCCGCCCTGGGCGAGCGCGCCGGCCGCCGCCAGCGGCAGAAGGAGCAGGGCCGACAGCAGGTTCTTCATCGGGCGCATCGCGACCACCTGTGTCCGGGAGTCGGGTGACTGGAGACTCCCTTCCAAGGTGCGCCGGCGCCGCGGCCCGGCAAGGGGCGGGGCCGTTCAATCCTCCAGCAGGTAGCCGGTGCGGTGCGGCAGGGGCTCACGCCCGACGACCTTGGCCACCGAATCGCCGGCGGCGACGAACTTGTGGGCCCGGCGTGAGAGCAGGAAGCCGTCGGTCGCGGCGCAGATCTCGCTGCGGCCGGACCGGGGATCCTCGGCGGCGGGGTCGATCAGGTCGGCCACGACCTCGCCCTTGCGGACCACGGCGCCGAGACCGACCCGGTAGCTCAGCACGCCGGCGGCCGGGGCCTTGATGGTGTCGACGGCATCGAGGCTGGTGGCCTCGCAGAGCGCCTCCGGCAACTCGCCGACCGCGCCGTCGAGGAAGCCGCGGCGCACGAGGACGCGCAGCAGCGCCTCGGCGTCGCGCCGGGCGATCTCGTCGTTGACGTCGGCGGCGCCGCGCAGCTCGACCGTCGCGGCCTCGCAGGCTGGCGGGATCACGGCGTCGGGAAAACGCCGGGCGAGGCGCAGCCAGGGGCCCGAGAAGGCCTCGTCGAAGGAGCCGCCGCCGGAATCCTCGGCCAGCAGCACGGCCTGGCTGCCCAGCTCGCGCGCCAAGTCGCTCAGGCTCGGCCAGTGCTGCGGGATCAGGAACAGGTGGAACAGGGATTCGTCGTCGCAGTGCAGGTCGAGCACCAGGTCGGCGTCGCAGGCCAGGCGCGCCAGCGCCAGGCGCAGGCGGTCGAGCTCCTTCGGCGGCTGCGGCTGCTCCGCCAGCGCCTCGACCAGGGCCGCGCGGATGACCTGGACGTTGCGCGCCCGGTCGGGACCGAGCCGGCCCTCCAGGGCGTCGCCGGCCAGGGCGGCGAGGTCGGGCCAGTTGCGGTTGAAGTTGCCGCCGCCGGAGAGTTCGTAGCGCCCGAGCTGCTGGCCGTTGACGAACTGCGCGAGGCCGAGCGGATTGGCGTAGGGCACCAGCACGACCTGGCCGCGAAGCTGCCCCGCCGACTCGGCTGCGTCGAGCAGGCGGGTCAGGTGGTGGGCGACCAGCAGGCCCGGCGTCTCGTCGGCGTGCAGGGCGGCCTGGAGGTAGGCCTTGGGCCGGGCGTCGGGCGCCCCCCAGCGGTAGGCGCGCAGCACCCGCTCGGTGCCGGGAGCCGGCCGGGACAGGACGAGGCGCTCGATGTGGCGTGGCATGGGATGCTCCGGGGGCTGCAAGGCGGGGACCTTCGCAAGGCGCACCGGAAAAATCCAGGGCGGGGGCACGGCAGCCGGGGCGGCCGGCTTCCGGCGGCAGGTCGACGGCTGCCTGCCCGCCCTTACGCGCTGCCTGCCCGCCCTTACGCGTTGTGCCAGTTCCAGGGTGGCTTCGGCCGCCTGCCCCTGTTCCAATTTCTCGGATAGACCAGGGCGGCCAGGAAGGCGTCGATCCTCCGATCGTCCTCCGACAAGGGCAGCAGGATCGAGTCGAACGCCCAGCGCTCGCCGTCGATCGTGCGCTCTCCGGCGGCGCTCACCGGCTCCGCCAGGGCCAGCGCTCGTTCGAACAGCGATTGGCAGAAGGCGCGGAACTCCAGGTCGGGCAGGTCGTCGAAGCTGCTGCCGGTCAGGTCGTAGCCTGCGGCGAAGGTCACGCCGGTACCGATCAGGCGGTAGCGAAACACCGGACGCGAGTCGGCTGGCGATCCGACCGCCGGATAGGCCACCTCGATCATCATGACGTTCTCGATGAGCCGCCACATCCCTGCGGGATCGACATCCCGCCGCCGGGGAAACCGCCGCTCGCCGCACAAGGCGGTCCAGTGACGGTACAGGGCCAGCAGGACCGGCTGTCCGGTGGTGACGTGCGCAGCGTTCGCCGGCGGTATCTGGGAATCATCCATCGACGAAGACGTGGGCTCCTGAGATTGCCTGGCAGATGCCGGAGCGGAAACTACCAACCGGGCTCGTGCGCAAGCAAGGCGCCGGCCCCCTCGCGCACCCGCCGGTGCCGCTCACCCGTACCGGCAGCGCTGCCGCCTTCCAAGTTGCGCGGTCGAGACGGTCGTCGATCGCGAAGCCGCCGCCGAACTTCTAGCCCCCTGCCCTGCCGACTCGCGGGCGGCGGCGCTATATAGTCGCATCATGTCCGTTTCCGACCCACTCCCCCCGACCACCGACGGCCGCCAGCCGCCCTGGTTCGCCGGCCTCAACGAGCCGCAGCGCCAGGCGGTCCAGGCGCTCGACGGGCCGGTGCTGATGCTGGCCGGCGCCGGCACCGGCAAGACGCGGGCGCTGACCGCGCGCCTGGCCCAGCTGCTGTGGACCGGCAAGGCGGTCCCGGCGCAGATCCTGGCGGTCACCTTCACCAACAAGGCGGCGCGCGAGATGAAGGACCGCGTCGCGGCCCTGCTCGGCATCGCCTCTGTCGAGGGCTGGTGGATGGGCACCTTCCACGCCCTGGCCGCGCGCATCCTGCGCCGCGAGGCCGAGGCGGTCGGCCTGAAGCCGAACTTCACGATCCTCGATCCCGACGACCAGCTGCGCCTGATGAAGCAGCAGGTCGCCGCCCTCGCCATCGACGACAAGACCTGGCCGGCGCGCATGCTGCTGAGCGTGGTCGAGCGCTGGAAGGACCGCGGCCTGACCCCCGACCGGATCTCCGCGGCCGAGGCCGGCGACCTCGCCGGCGGCAGGATGGGCGAGCTCTACGCCGCCTACCAGGCCCGACTGCTGGAGCTCAACGCCTGCGACTTCGGCGACCTGCTGCTGCACTGCCTGACGATCTTCCAGGGGCGCGAGGAGGTGCTGAAGCGCTACCAGCGGCAGTTCCGCTACCTGCTGGTCGACGAGTACCAGGACACCAACGTCGCGCAGTACCTCTGGCTGCGCCTGCTCGCCGCCGGCCACCGCAACATCTGCTGCGTCGGCGACGACGACCAGTCGATCTACGGCTGGCGCGGCGCCGAGGTCGGCAACATCCTGCGCTTCGAGCAGGACTTCCCCGGCGCCACGGTGATCCGCCTGGAGCGCAACTACCGCTCGACGCCGCATATCCTGGGCGCCGCCTCCGGCCTCATCGCCTGGAACGAGAGCCGCCTGGGCAAGACGCTCTGGACCGAGGGCGACCAGGGCGAGAAGGTCCGCCTGCGCGGCCTCTGGGACGGCGAGGCCGAGGCGCGCTTCGTCGGCGAGGAGATCGAGGCGCTGCAGCGCGGCGGCCACGCGCTCTCGGAGATCGCGATCCTGGTGCGCACCGGCGCGATGACGCGGGAGTTCGAGGAGCGCTTCGTCGCCATCGGCCTGCCCTACCGGGTGGTCGGCGGCCCGCGCTTCTACGAGCGGCGCGAGGTCCGCGACGCCCTCGCCTACCTGCGCCTGATCGCGCAGCCCGACGACGACCTCGCCTTCGAGCGGATCTTCAACGTGCCCAAGCGCGGCCTGGGCGAGGCCGCGCTGCAGAGTTTGCAGCAGGTTCGCCGAAGCCAGGGCGTCTCGCTGTTCCAGGCCGCGCGCCTGACCGTCGGCACCGAGGAGCTGAGGCCCCAGGCGCGGCGCGCGCTGGCGACCCTGGTCGCCGGATTCGAGCGCTGGCAGGCCCAGGTCGGCGCGATCCCGCATCCCGAGCTGGCCGAGATCGTGCTCGAGGAGTCGGGCTACCTGGCGATGTGGCGGGCCGACACCTCGATCGAGGCGCCGGGCCGCCTGGAGAACCTCACGGAGCTGGTCGACGCCCTGGCCGAGTTCGACAGCCTGGCCGGCTTCCTCGAGCACGTCAGCCTGGTCATGGAAAGCCTTCTGGACAGCGGCGCCGACCAGGTCACGGTGATGACCCTGCACGCCGCCAAGGGCCTGGAGTTCGACACGGTTTTCCTGCCGGGCTGGGAGGAGGGATTGTTCCCGAACCAGCGGGCGCTCGGCGAGAGCGGCCTGCGCGGCCTCGAGGAGGAGCGCCGCCTCGCCTACGTCGGGCTGACGCGGGCCCGCAAGCGCGCGATCGTCTCCTTCGCCGCCAACCGGCGCCTGCACGGCTCCTGGAACGCGGCGATTCCCTCGCGCTTCGTCGACGAGCTGCCGGCGGAGCACGTCGAGCAGGAGAGCGACCAGGGCCTCTACGGCGCCTCGGCGGCGGCCTGGGGCGGCACCGCCTTCGCCAGTGGCGGCTCCGGCGGCGGCTTCGGGAGCGGCTTCAAGGAGTGGGGCGAGACGCGCGCCACGCCGGGCATGCTGCGCGCCCAGAAGGCACGCGCAGCCGAGGGCGGCGAGCGCTTCGCCGGCCGCGGCCCGACGCTGGACCTCGAGGCGCGGCGCGTGGAAGGCGCCGCCAGGGTGGCTCACGGCTTCGCGTGCGAGGAGCGGGTCTTCCACAAGAAGTTCGGCTACGGCACGATCACCGCCGTCGAGGGCGAGCGCCTGACCGTCGCCTTCGACCACGGCGACCAGAAGAAGGTCATGGCCGCCTTCCTGGTGCCGGCCGACCAGGCCGGCTGAAGCCGGAGCGGCCGCTCGCCGCCTCATTTCGGCCGCTCGAGGGACTCGCCGACGACCCAATCGCGGCCATCTCCTTACCCCGCTGCAACTTTTTCGGAGCAACGGCGCTTAAGGGCGCGGACGCTTCAGGGGACGAAGGAGAAGATCGCAATGCGCACCTGGACTCTCGCGGCGGCACTGGTTGCCGCCTTCGGCCTCGCCGGTTGCTCGGGCATGAGCAACAGCGAGCAGCGGACCCTCTCGGGCGGTGCCATCGGCGCCGCCGTCGGCACCGTCGGCACGGTGGTCACCGGCGGCTGCGTCGCCTGCGGCGCGGCGATCGGCGGCGCGCTCGGCGCCGGGGCCGGCTACCTCTCCGACAAGCTGGACTGACCGCGACCGAAGGCTTGGCGGCGGGCGATCCGGCAGGACGCGCGTGAAGCCGCTTGACCGGCGGCGCCGCCTCGTCCAGAGGCTGGCCGATGTCCGCGATCTACCGACTGAGCCTGAAGGCGCCCGCCGCCGCCGCCGAGCTGTTCGACCGCGCCCTGGCCGCGCTCGAGGGCGCGCTGGCGACCGACGTCCCCGGCAGCGACGGCCGGGTGCGCATGACCTGGTACTTCGGCGACGAGCCCGACCGCGGCTGGGTGACGGCGCGCCTCGCCGCGGCGTCCCTGGCCACGGGCGGCGCCATGCCCGACTTCGAGCTCGGCCTGCTGCCCGAGACCGACTGGGTGGCCGAGAGCCAGGCCGAGCTCAAGCCGATCCAGGCCGGCCGCTTCTGGGTGCACGGCAGCCACGTCACGACGCCGCCGCCGCCCGGCACCCTGCCGCTCCGCATCGACGCCAACCAGGCCTTCGGCACCGGCCGCCACGAGACGACCTACGGCTGCCTGGTCGCGCTGACCGAGCTGGCCAAGCGGCACCGGGTCGCTCGGGCGCTCGACCTGGGCTGCGGCTCGGCGGTGCTGGCGCTGGCGGTTTCCCGGCTGTGGCCGGCGGCGCGCGTGCTTGCCGCCGACATCGATCCGGCGGCGGTCCGGGTCGCCAGGGAGAACGTCCGCGCCAACGGCGCACCGGGCATCGAGACCCTGGGCGCCACGGGCTACGCTCACCCGCGGCTGCGCGGCGCGGCGCCCTACGACCTGATCGTCGCCAACATCCTGGCGGGGCCGCTCTGCCGGCTGGCGCTGGGCACGGCGCGGCACCTGGCGCCGGGCGGGCTGGTCGTGCTGTCGGGATTGCTGGTGCGCCAGGAGCGCCGGGTCCTGGCCAAGCACCGGGCGGTCGGCCTGCGGCTGCTCGGGCGCTGGCACTTCAACGAGTGGTCGGTGCTGCTGCTGCAGCGGCCGGGGTGAGCGCAAAACCAAACGGGGCGAGCCGATCCCGACTCGCCCCGCTCAGTACGAAGCTTTCGCCCGTGGGCCTGCTGCCATGCCTCAGGCCGCCCGCTTGCCGGTGGTCTGGCCGACCTCGGTCAGCGCCTGGCTGATCTGCTGGTCGCGCGCCTGCTTGAAGGGCGTGAAGATGACAACGGCGGCCTCGCGCAGGGCCGAGACGGCCTCGATGACCATCGGACGGCTCGGGCCGGTCATGCGCTCGGCGGTGCCGCGCAGGCTGCCGGGCTCGATGCCGATGTCACGCAGCATGCGCTCGTCGAGGGCCGAGAGCTCGCGCACGGTGCGCTGCTCGTCACGCACGGTGGCCAGCCAGGCGGCGGCGCGGTTCCACCAGCGCTGGCGGGCCGGGACGGCATCGCGCGAGCACTCGAGGGCCCGGCGCCGGATCTCGGAGCGGGTCATGCCGATGTCGGCGAGCACGGCGTCGTCGAGCTGGCTGAGCTCGTCGACCGTGCGGCGGTAGACGGTGTGGCGGCGCAGCGAGTCGCTGAGCGCGGCCAGGCCGGTGACGCGGGTCACGGCCGAGACCGTCATCCGGGTCAACTCGCCCATGTAGCGGGCCTGCTCGCGGCGGGCACGCATCATCAGGCGCTCGGGGCTTTCGAAGGGCAAGAGTGCCGCGTCGATGCGGCGCTGGCCCTCGAGGTCGATAAGGCGGGTCACAAGTCTGTCCTTCCAATTTTAGCGCGTTCTGCTGGGCCCGCTTCCATCAGAAATTGGTAGGAGCGAGCGTTCACTCAAAGGAGATAAGCCTCCGGCGCGTCGGGCGTGAGCGGGCATTTTGCACTGCAGCATTGCGGGGCCGTCATGCCTTGCGTTAAGCCCAACGAAAGGCTTGCCACGGTCCCCGTGGCTGGTGCGCAAGGACTTCCTGCGGGGGGCCCGCTTGCGATGCCGAGGCGGCGCGCATAGCTTTCGCTCATGAACCCCGCCTCTCCCCAGACCCGCGCCGCCCCGACCCCGACCGCCCCGCCCAAGACCGCCACGTCCGAGACCGCCACCGCCACGTCCGAGAGCGCCACCGCCACGTCCGAGAGCGCGCAGCGCCTGCAGGCGTTGCGCCGCGAGCTCGCCGGGCGCGGCCTCGACGGCTTCCTGGTGCCCCATGCCGACGAACACCAGAGCGAGGAGCTGGCGCCCTCGGCCGAGCGGCTGACCTGGCTGACCGGCTTCACCGGCTCGGCCGGCAGCGCCGCCGTGCTGGCCGAGCGCGCGGCGATCTTCGTCGACGGCCGCTACACCCTGCAGGCGCGCCAGCAGGTCGACACCGCCCTCTTCGAGCCGCGCCACATGAGCGAGCAGCCGCTCTCGGCCTGGCTCGGCGAGCACCTGGGCGGCCGCCGCCTCGGCTACGACCCGCACCTGCACAGCCAAGCCCAGGTGCGCCGGCTGCAGGCCGACTGCCGGCGCGCCGGCGGCGAGGCGGTGCCAGTCGAGAGCAATCCGCTCGACACCGTCTGGCACGACCGCCCGGCGCCGCCGGCCGCGCCGGTCGTGCCCCACCCGCTGGACTTCGCCGGCCGGCCTTCGGCCGAGAAGCGGGCGGAGCTGGCCGAGCGGCTGGGCGCCGAGAAGATCGCGGCGGCGGTGCTGACCCAGCCGGACTCGATCGCCTGGCTGCTCAACGTGCGCGGCGGCGACGTCACCAGGACGCCGCTGCCGCTGTCCTTCGCGATCCTGCGCGACGACGCCACCGTGGAGTGGTTCGTGGCCTCCGCCAAGGTCGCCGACCCGCAGCTCGCCGAGCACCTCGGCAACGGCGTCGCCCTGCGCCCGCCCGAGGCGCTCGGCGCTGCCCTCGAGGCCCTCGGCAAGCGGCGCGTGCTGGCCGATCCCGGCAGCGCCGGCGCCTGGATCTTCGACCGCCTGGCCGACGGCGGCAGCGAGATCGTCGAGGGCGACGACCCCTGCCTGCTGCCCAAGGCCTGCAAGAACGCCGTCGAGCTGGAGGGCGCGCGCGCCGCCCACCGGCGCGACGGCGCCGCGCTCAGCCGCTTCCTGCACTGGCTCGAGGAGGAGGCGTCGAACGGCAGTCTGGACGAATTGGCGGCGATCGAGCGCCTGGCCCGCTTCCGCGCCGCCGAAGAGCGCTTCCGCAGCCTGTCCTTCGACACCATCGCCGGCAGCGGCCCGAACGGCGCGGTCATCCACTACCGGGCGACGCCGGCGACCAACCGGAGGCTGAAGAGCGGCGAGTTCCTGCTGGTCGATTCGGGCGCGCAGTACCTCGACGGCACCACCGACGTCACCCGCACGGTCGCCATCGGGCCGGTCGCGGTGGAGCTGCGGCAGCGCTTCACCCGGGTGCTCCAGGGCCACATCGCCCTGGCCCGCCAGCGCTTTCCCGCCGGCACCACCGGCAGCCAGCTCGACGCCCTGGCGCGCAGCCGCCTCTGGCAGGACGGCCTCGACTTCGATCACGGCACCGGGCACGGCGTCGGCAGCTATCTCGGCGTGCACGAGGGCCCGCAGCGCATCTCCAAGCTGCCGAACGCCGTGGCGCTGCGGCCCGGCATGATCGTCTCGAACGAGCCGGGCTACTACAAGGAGGGCGCCTACGGCATCCGCATCGAGAACCTCGTCGCGGTGGTCGAGGACGCCCGGCCGGACGACGAGAAGCCGATGCTCGCCTTCGAGACCCTGACCCTGGCGCCGATCGACCGCTCCGCCATCGAGCCCTCGCTGATGAGCGGGGAGGAGCTGGCCTGGCTCGACGCCTACCACGCCCGCGTGCGCAAAAGCCTGTCGCCCCTGCTCGGGGAAGCGGACAGGCGCTGGCTGGAATCCGCGACGGCGCCGCTGCAGCGAGAGTAGGAGCCCGGCCGCGGCGGCCCCGGCCCGAGTGTCGAGACCCGCTTCCGGAAGTCCGGGCGGCAGCGAAGGAGTTGGCTTCGCCGTCGGGGGACGGCGCCTCGGACAAGCTCGGAACGAAGCGATTGGGACCTAGCTGCTTCGTCCCGAGCCTGCCGGAGAGCGTGAAGTGGCCGGCGAAATGGCAGCTTCACTCTCCGTCCTGCGGCCCAGGAGCAGGCTTGCGACGCCCCCGGGCCGGAGCCATCGCGGCGTCAGATGTTGTCGACGTTGCCCTGGACGATCTCCTCCTTCTTCAGCGTGCCGTCCCTGGCCGTGCCGGAGACGCGCGCGAAGACCACCTCCTCGCCCGCGTCGTAAAGGCGCCAGCAGCCTTCGCCGCCATCGCGCCACTCCTGCCATTGGCGGCAGAAGAGCCCGTCCTCGCTCACAGACCAGCGGCCGCGATCCGTCTCGCTGCCGCCGCTCCAGGTGGCCAGTCCGCGCATCTCCCCCGAGGGATCCCAATAGATCACGTAGTCGCTGCCGTTATCCGCGGTCCCGCGCTCCGTGGTATCGGCGATGAAGCGAAGCGCCGCCTGTGATCCGAGCGGCTCCTTGCCGGCCTCGGCCATCTGCTCCGCCTTGGACGCGCAGGCGGCGAGCGCCAGTCCCACGATCGTGCCCAGGATCAAGTTCCTCATCTCGTCTCTCCCTGTCCGTCCGAGGGCTTGGCCCCGGAATGCCCCCCACCCCGGGACAGGACGGTCGTGAAACCTGCCCCGCCACGATCCTTCCGCAACGGGCCCCTGCGTTCATCCTTCGGATGGGTGATGAAGCGCTTTCTCCGGCCGCGGGCGAAGGATTGGCGACGCCAAAGGCGCAGGGGAGACAACCGCCTGGAGGGAAGCCCGGGCGGCGGCGCGGGAGGGCTCGGCGGTGCCGACTGGCTACAGCGACGGCATCGAGGCCAGGCGTTGGAGCAGGTCCGCCTGGCCGTGGCACCCCGTCTTCGCAAGGATCGCCTTGACCTGACTCCGCAGGGTGTTCGGCGAGAGGCCGCGCCTCTCGGCGATCTCCCCGAGTCGCTGCCCTTCCGCCAGCTCGAGCGCGACTCGCGCCTCGGCCTGGGTCAGGCCGAAGAGATCCATCAGGGCGCGGGCGGTCGGGCGGGCGCGCGCATCCGCCTGCTGGACGGCGATCAGCGCACAGCCGTCGCCGGACCGCGGGGCGATCAGGCCCGCCTCGGCCTGCGGCGGCAGCGGCGAGACGAAGAGTCGGCAGGGCGGCGCGTCGGATCGATCGAGCGCCAGCGCCCCGCCGCCGCGGCCGCCACGACGCTCCGCCGTGCGGATCGCATCGCCGACGAGCTCTCTCAGGCGAGCCTCGGTCGCCGGGTCCGGCATCGACAGCCGACCTCCGCGCAAGGGAAGCCTGCCGGTCTCCATCAGGGCGGCGGCCATGGCGTTGGCCGCCAGAACCTTCAAGCTGGCCGCGACCACGGCGACGGCCCAGGGCAGGCTGTCGAGCACCGCCTGGGCCACGCCGGAGCGATGCTGGGCCTCGAGAAAGCCGTGGCCCAGGCGGGCGGCCCGGGCGAGGTGAGGGACGACCCGGCCGGCGCGATCGAGCTCACGGCGGGTGAAATGCGGCCGGCCGGTCGAGCGGAGCAGCGCAAGCTGGAGCTTCGCGTCGCCTGTCGAAACCAGTTGGCCGCCGATGATCCAGCGGAAGCCGTGGGGAATCGAGAAGTCGTTGTAGAACTCGCTGGTCCGGACGAAGGCCTCGTCGAAGACCTCATGACACAGGAACAGCCGGCCGGGCGCCCGATCCATATGCCGCTGGCGCGGATCGATCCTCCAATAGTAGTCGACGTAGGCCTTCTCGGCGGCGGGGGAATGGCCGGGCCCTCCGGCGTAGGAGAGCACCTGGACCGGCGAATGCGCGTGAACCTGGATGAACTGCGCCGCGTCGGCGCCGCAATAGAGCGCCATCGCCGCCGCAGCCGCGGGCCACAGGTCGGGAGCCGCGCTGGCCTCGTAGAGCGCGGCGATGGTGCGGCTGAATTCGGCGTCTTCCTCTTCAGTCATCGCGGGCTCCAGGACCTTGAGCCCCGGGATTCGGGTCTTCGGGGGCCGCTCCTGCGGTCGGATGACGGAAGTGAGACTTGGCCCCGGCGAGCTCGGCCATCTCTGCGATCACGCCCGGCCAGAGATCGGCATCGAGGGCGGCGTCGTAGATCTGGCCGAGGAGCCTCCCGAAACCGGCGTCGCTCATGGCGAGCGCGACGTCGCTGTAGCCCGATGGCGCCGGGAGAATCCCGGACTTTCGCGCTTGCCCATTCTGCCTCCGCCGTGCGCTCCGGGGATTGCGCCCCAGGCACGCGCTCGTGCATTCCGTCCGCCAGCCGCGAATGGACTTAAGAGTAGTACAGACGAGCGTCGGAGTAAACCGGAGGTAACTGGTGGAGGCGGTGCGGCCGGCGGGAGCTGCCGGCGGACGAGCCTCTAGGCCGGCAGCACCTTGCCCGGGTTCATCAGGCCGTCGGGGTCGAGGGCCTGCTTGATGGTGCGCATGACGCTGACCGCCTCGCCGTGCTCGGCCTGGAGGAAGCCGATCTTGCCGTAGCCGATGCCGTGCTCGCCGGTGCAGGTGCCGCCCATGCCGATGGCGCGCATGACCATGCGGTCGTTGGCCGCCGAAGCCCGCTTCAGCTCGTCCGGGTCGTCGGGGTCGATCAGGTAGGTCAGGTGGAAGTTGCCGTCGCCGACGTGGCCGACGATCGGGGCCAGCAGGTTCGAGGCCTGGATGTCCTTCTTGGTCTCCAGGATGCACTCGGCGAGACGCGAGATCGGCACGCAGACGTCGGTCGCCCAGCCGCCGGCGCCGGGCTTCAGCGCCTTGGCCGCCCAGTAGCCGTCGTGGCGCGCCTGCCAGAGCTTCGAGCGCTCCTCCGGCAGGGTCGACCAGACGAAGTTCGAGCCGCCGAGCTCCTCGGCCAGGGCGGCCACGGTCTCGGACTGCTCGCGCACGCTCGCCTCGGTGCCGTGGAACTCGAAGAAGAGCGTCGGCTTCACCGGGTAGTCGAACTTGGAGTAGCGGTTGATGGCGTCCATCTGGACTTCGTCGATCAGCTCGATGCGCGCGACCGGCACGCCGGTCTGGATGGTCAGGATCACGGTATTGACCGCGCCCTCCAGCGTGTCGAAGGAGCAGACCGCCGCCGACATCGCCTCCGGGATGCCGTAGAGCCGGAGCTGGATCTCGGTGATCACGCCCAGCGTGCCCTCCGAGCCGACGAACAGGCGGGTCAGGTCGTAGCCGGCCGCCGACTTGCGCGCCCGCCCGCCGGTCTTGATGACCCGGCCGTCGGCCAGCACCACGGTCAGGCCCAGCACGTTCTCGCGCATGGTACCGTAGCGCACGGCGTTGGTGCCGCTGGCCCGGGTGGCGGCCATGCCGCCGAGCGAGGCGTCGGCGCCGGGGTCGATCGGGAAGAACAGGCCGGTCTCGCGCAGGTACTCGTTGAGCTGCTTGCGGGTGACCCCGGCCTGGACCCGGCAGTCCAGGTCCTCGTCGTTGACTTGGAGCACGCTGTTCATCTGCGAAAGGTCGATGCAGACGCCGCCCTTGAGCGCGGCGATGTGGCCCTCCAGCGAAGTGCCGGTGCCGAAGGGCACGATCGGCGTCTTGTGGCTCGCACAGAGCCGCACGATCGCCTGGACCTCCTCGGTCGAGTGGGCGAAGGCGACGGCGTCGGGCGGGAAGCCTTCGTGGAAGGAGACGTCCTTGCCGTGCTGCTCGCGCACGGCCGCCGACGTCGAGAGCCGCTCGCCGAGCAGCTCGCGCAGGCTCTCGAGCAGCGCCTCCGGCGTGGCGGAAGCGGTCGCGGGGGTCGGGGCGGGGGCGGTCTGCACGCTCATTGCGGGCGGTCCTCTCGAAGGGTCACGTGGGTGGGCGACACTAGCAGAGATGGCGCGCAGGTGCGCCAGTGCAAAGGGGCTTGCGCCCGCGGCTCTTCCCCGCCGCGGGGCGCATGGAGTAGCTAGAGCCGATGAGCGCGGAACCCATCGATGCCGTGGTGATCGGGGCCGGGGTGGTCGGCCTGGCCTGCGCCCGCGCGCTGGCGCTCGCCGGCCGCGAGGTGATCCTCCTCGAGGCCGCCGGTGCGATCGGCACCGGTACCTCCTCGCGCAACTCCGAGGTCATCCACGCCGGCATCTACTACCCGACCGGCAGCCTCAAGGCCCTGAGCTGCGTCGCCGGCAAGCAGGCGCTCTACGACTACTGCGCCAGCCACGGCGTCGAGCACCGGCGCTGCGGCAAGCTGATCGTCGCGACCGACGAGAGCCAGCTGCCGGCGCTGCGCGCGCTCCGCGACAAGGCCGCGGCCAACGGCGTCGGGGACCTGGTCTTTCAGACGCCGCAGGAGGTCTCGGCGCTGGAGCCGGCGGTGCGCTCGGCGGGGGCCCTGCTGTCGCCCTCGACCGGCATCCTCGACAGCCACGGCCTGATGCTGTCCTACCGGGGCGACGCCGAGGCCGCCGGCGCCATGCTCGCCTTCGACGCGCCGGTCGAGGCCGGCGCGCGCGAGCCGGGCGGCATTCGCCTGGAGGTCGGCGGCGCGGCGCCCATGGCGCTGCTCGCCGGCACGGTGATCAACGCCGCCGGGCTCCACGCCAGCGAGGTCGCTGGGCGGATCGCCGGCCTGCCGGCCGAGAGCATCCCCAGGACCTGGTTCGCCAAGGGCAACTACTACACCCTGGCCGGCCGCTCGCCCTTCGGGCGGCTGATCTACCCGATGCCGGAAAGCGCCGGCCTCGGCGTCCACGTGACTCTCGACCTGGGCGGCCAGGCGCGCTTCGGCCCCGACGTCGAGTGGGTCGAGCGGCCCGAGGACTTCGACGTCGACCCGCGCCGCGCCGACGCCTTCTACGAGGCCGTGCGCCGCTACTGGCCGGAGCTGCCCGACGGGGCCCTGCTGCCCGGCTACTCCGGCATGCGCCCGAAGCTGCAGGCGCCGGGCCGCCCGCCGGCGGACTTCCTCGTCCAGGGACCGGCCGGGCACGGCGTGCCCGGCCTAGTCAACCTCTACGGCATCGAGAGCCCCGGCCTGACCGCCTCCCTGGCCCTGGCCCAGCTGGTGCTGGAGCGCCTGGAGGAGGCGGCGGCCTGAGACCCCCGCGCTACACGACCGCGATCGGCGCGCCCGGCGAGCCGGTGGCGCCCTTCATCGGCAGCGGCGCGAAGATGTAGGCGAAGAGCGAGACGCCGTCGGCCGCCAGCGCCTCGAACTGCAGGTTCTCGTGAAGATAGATGCCGTGCATGACGAGCAGGATCTGGTGCGCCGGGAAGGCCAGCCCTTCGGGATTTGGCACCGCCTCGACGCCCCAGCAGTCGGCGCCGACCAGGCAGACGTCCTTCTCGGCCAGCCATTCGGCGGCCGGCCGCCCGATGCCGGGCTCGCCGCCGTTGTAGGTCTCGTTGTCGACGATCCAGTGGTCGGTCCAGCCGGTGCGGAAGAAGACCGCGTCGCCGGGCCGGATCTCCTCGGCCGAGAGCCCCTGCTTATCGAGCGCCGCCTCGATGTCGGCGACCGTGACCTCCTGGCCGGCCGTCAGGGTCCCGCCCTTCAGGCCCTTGACGTCGACCAGGATGCCGCGCGTGAAGAAGGGCCTGACGTGCTCGACGCCCAGCTTGGTGAGGCCGTAGGCAGTCGCGATCTCCGACATGGCGTGGCCGTTGTAGAAGCGCTTCTCGGCCTGGTTTCCCGGGCCGTCGATCTCGACGCCGATGTGGCCGAGGGCGTCGAACTGGGTGCCGACCTGGCCGATCTCGGTGGCCAGGAACTCGTCGTTCCAGATCACCTTGTTGTCGGCGAAGGCGCCGCCGGTCGGGGCGCCGGGAATGCGCAGGGCCCAGACCCGCTGGCCGAACAGCGGCATCTCCGGCTCGTAGACGTGGCCGATCGGGTAGACCTTGCCCGTCTTGATCAGGCTCGCCGCTTCCATGGTCTTGGCCGGGGTCATGTGGTTGGAGGCGCCGAGCTGGTCGTCGGCACCCCACTTGGACGGCCACCACTGCGGACCGACGGGCGTCTCCGCAGCCTGGGCCAGCTGCGTCGGGCCGGGACCGGCCGCGTGCGCCGACCCGGCACCCCTCAGCTGGTGCGCCAGGAAACCGGCGCCGGCCACCGTCGCGCCCGCCGAGAGCAGGAAGCGGCGCCGCGCCTCCGAGGTCACCTGCGGATCGGCGGGCCGCTCCCCTTCCTGCGCTCGGGCCGATTCCTTCATTTGGTCCTGTCCCATCTCTGTCTCCCCTGTTCGCCTCTGTGCCGATTCCAGGCACTGGTTGTGGGTACGGCGAATTGAACGCCCGCTTCAGTCGCAGGTCAACGCGCCGCGCCCTTTCGCGCGCACTTCAGCTTGCCGGGTTGGGTCCCTGCCCCAGATCGAACAAAAACGAGCGGCGGGGCGCAGGGGGAATTGATCCGGACAGCCGGACCGTTTAGGCCCTAGCCGGGCCGCGAGACCGCGCAAGCTAGAGGAATCGTGCGCAAGGATGGTAGCTATGGCCCGCGAGCGCCGTCGCGGGGCGTCGGCGGCGCGCCGGGCCTTCGAAGCGCGCGGCCGCTGGATGGGGTGGGACAGATAGGCCGGGCATGTCGCTGGTACTGATCGCTTTGCTTCCCTTCGCCGGCGCCCTGCTGCCGGCGCTGATGATTCGGGCGGGACGGAACGCCTGCGCCCTCTCGACCGGCGCGGTGACCCTGACCGCGCTGGTGCTGCTGCTCGCCGAGGCGCCGGCCGTGCTGAACGGCGAGGTCGTGCAGAACCGCTTCGACTGGGTGCCCCTGCTCGGGCTGCAGGCGACCTTCTTCCTGGACGGCCTCGGGCTGTTCTTCGCCGGCCTGATCCTGACGATCGGGCTGCTGATCATCCTCTACGCCCGCTTCTATCTCTCCAAGGACGACCCGATGGGTCAGTTCTACGTCTTCCTGCTGCTGTTCCAGGGCGCGATGGTCGGCATCGTGCTGTCGGACAACATCCTGCTGCTGCTGGTCTTCTGGGAGCTGACCAGCCTCAGCTCCTTCCTGCTGATCGGCTACTGGAAGCACCTGCCCGAGGGCCGGCAGGGCGCGCGCATGGCGCTGGCGGTGACCGGCGGCGGCGGCCTGGCGATGATCGCCGGCATGCTGATCCTGGGCGACATCGCCGGCTCCTACGACCTGACGACGATCCTGCAGCAGCGCGAGGCGATCCAGGCCTCGCCGCTCTACCTGCCGGCCCTGGTGCTGATCCTGCTCGGCTGCTTCACCAAGTCGGCTCAGTTCCCCTTCCACTTCTGGCTGCCCCACGCCATGGCGGCGCCGACGCCGGTCAGTGCCTACCTGCACTCGGCGACCATGGTGAAGGCCGGGCTGTTCCTGATGGCGCGGATGTGGCCGGTACTGGCCGGCACCGAGGCCTGGTTCTACCTGGTCGCCACGACCGGCCTCGTCACCCTGGTGGTCGGCGCCGGGATCGCCCTGTTCAAGGACGACCTCAAGGCGCTGCTTGCCTACTCGACCGTCAGCCACCTCGGGCTGGTGACCATGCTGCTCGGCTTCGGCACGCCGATGGCTGCGGTCGCTGCGGTCTTCCACATCCTCAACCACGCGACCTTCAAGGCGGCGCTCTTCATGACCGCCGGCATCATCGACCACGAGACCCACACCCGGGACATCAAGCGCCTGGGCGGCCTCGCCGGCCTGATGCCGGTGACCGCCACCATCGGCATCGTCGCGGCGCTCTCGATGGCCGGCGTCGCCCCGCTCAACGGTTTCATCTCGAAGGAGATGATGCTGGAGGAGGCGCTGCACACGCCCTGGGCCGGCAATCCCTGGATCCTGCCGGCGCTGGTCGCCCTCGGCGCCCTCCTCTCGGCCGCCTATTCCTTCCGCTTCGTGGCCCACGTCTTCCTGGGGCCGAAGCGCGACGACTATCCCCACCACCCGCACGACCCGCCGACCGGCATGTGGCTGGCCCCGGCCCTGCTGGTCGCCGCGGTCGTGGCGATCGGCCTGCTCCCGGCGCTCGTCGCCGGGCCGCTGGTCGCGCTGACCGCGGGCGCGGTGATCGGCGGGCCGCTGCCCGACTACTACCTGTCGCTCTGGCACGGCCTGACCCCGGCGCTCGGCGTCAGCCTGCTGGCGGTGCTCGGCGGCCTGGTGCTGCTCTGGCGCCACCGCCCGCTGGAGGCTTGGTGGTTGGCGCTGCCGCGCCCCGAGGCCAAGCGGCTGTTCGACCGCGGCGTCGAGGCGGCGGCGACGATCTGCCAACGCACCACCGAGGCGCTGCACGACGGCTCGCTGCGCCGCTACCTGGCGATCCTCGTGACCGCCGTGCTGCTGGTCGGCGGTGGCGCCTTCCTGCAGGGCGGCCACGGCGCCGGAACCCGGCCGATGCTGACGGCGCCGGTGCTGCCGGTACTGGCCTGGGCGCTGCTGGTCGGCGCCTGCCTGTCACTGGTGCTGCTGCACCGCAACCGCCTGCTCGCGCTGATCGCCACCAGCGTCGTCGGCCTGACCGTCTCGATGGCCTTCATCTACCTCTCGGCGCCCGACCTGGCGCTGACCCAGATCTCGGTCGAGGTCGTGACCACGATCCTGCTGCTGCTGGCGCTCAACCTGCTGCCCAAGCGGACGCCGCTCGACAGCAGCCTGCCGCGCCGGAGCCGCGACGGCCTGCTGGCGGTGCTCAGCGGCCTGGGCGCCGGCGCGCTCGCCTTCGCCTTCATGACCCGCGACTTCGAGACGATCTCGGACTACCACCTGGCGCAGTCCTATCCGGGCGGCGGCGGCACCAACGTCGTCAACGTCATCCTCGTCGACTTCCGCGGCTTCGACACCTTCGGCGAGATCATCGTGCTCGGCATCGCCTCCCTGGCGATCTTCGCGCTGCTCGACGGCGCCCTCCACGGGCCCGCCCTCAGACGCCTCAGCAACTGGCAGCCGGACCAGCGGCGCGCCCAGGATCTCCATCCGCTGATGCTGGTCGTGGCGACGCGGGTCATGCTGCCGCTGTCGATCATGGTCGGCCTCTACATCTTCCTGCGCGGCCACAACTCGCCGGGCGGCGGCTTCATCGCCGGCCTGGTCGTGGCGATCGCGCTGCTCATGCAGTACATGGCCAGCGGCTTCGCCTGGGCGCAGCAGCGCATGCAGCTCAACTACCACGGGGTGATGGCCGCCGGCGTGATCATCGCCGGCCTCACGGGCATCGGCGCGTGGCTGGCCGGGCGGCCCTTCCTGACCAGCGACTTCGGCTACGTCACCATCCCGCCGCTCGAGAAGTTCGAGCTGGCCACCGCCATGGGCTTCGACGTCGGCGTGTTCCTGACCGTCGTCGGCTCTGTGATGCTGGCCCTGGCCAACCTGTCTAGGGTCTTCAGGCGCACCGAGGGCCCGGTCAGCGACCGGCCGATGGACATCGATCCTTCGCTCGACCCGCGCACCGCAGGGAGAAGCTGACATGGAGTTGCTGGTCGCCAGCGGGATCGGCGCGATGACGGCCGCGGGCGTCTACCTGCTGCTGCGCGCCCGCACCTTTCCCGTGATCATCGGCGTCGCCCTCTTGTCCTACGCCGTCAACGTCTTCCTCTTCGCGACCGGCCGCCTTGCGGTCCATCGCCCGCCCGTGATCTCCGACGACGCCGCGGGCTACACCGATCCCCTGCCCCAGGCGCTGGTGCTGACGGCGATCGTGATCTCCTTCGGCATGACGGCCCTGGTCACGATCCTGGCGCTGAGGGCCTACCTCGAGTGCGGCACCGACGCCGTCGACACCCCCGAGCTCGACGCCACGGCGCAGGAGTGGGGGATCCAAACCGGTCCAGCCGGCGAGGCGGCGGAGGCCGAGCGCCGATGAACCACTGGATCGTCGTCCCCGTCATCCTGCCGGCAATGCTCGCGCCGCTGCTGGTGCTGGCGGTGCGCCACAGCCTGACCCTGCAGCGCGTCTTCTCGGCCGTCGGCACGGCGGCGCTGGTCGCGGTCTCGCTCGGCCTCGCCCTGCGCGCGGCCGGCGGCGGGCCGGAGATCTACGAGCTCGGCAACTGGCCGGCGCCCTTCGGCATCGTGCTGGTGCTCGATCGCCTCTCGGCCCTGATGCTCCTGCTGACGGGTCTGCTCGCGGCGGCGGTGCTGACCTACGCGATCTCCAGCGGCTGGGACGCCCGGGGGCGGCACTTCCACCCGCTGTTCCAGTTCCAGCTGATGGGCGTCAATGGCGCCTTCCTGACCGGCGACCTCTTCAACCTCTTCGTCTTCTTCGAGGTCCTGCTGATCGCCTCCTACGGCCTGATGCTCCACGGCGGCGGCGCCGAGCGCCTCAAGGCGGGCGTCCAGTACATCGTCGTCAACCTGGCCGGCTCGACCCTGTTCCTCTTCGCGGTCGGCACGATCTACGCCGTCACCGGCACGCTCAACATGGCCGATCTCGCGGTCAAGGTGCAGCAGGTGGCGCCCGGCGACGAGGCCCTGCTGCGCGTCGGCGCCCTGCTGCTGCTGGTCGTATTCGCGGTCAAGGCGGCGCTGGTGCCGCTGCACTTCTGGCTGCCCGGGACCTATGCCAACGCGCCGGCCCCGGTCGCCGCGCTCTTCGCCATCATGACCAAGGTCGGGGCCTATTCGATCATCAGGGTCTATACCCTGGTCTTCGGCGCCGGGGCCGGCGACGGCGCCGCCTCGGCCGGCGATTGGCTGCTGCCGGCGGCCCTGGTCACCCTGGTCCTCGGCACGGCCGGGGTGCTCGGTGCCGGCGGCCTGATGCGGTTGATCTGCTACGCGCTGATCGCCTCGATGGGCACGCTGTTGACCGCGGTCGCGCTGTTCACGCCGGCGGCGACCGCGGCGGCGCTCTATTACCTCGTCCATTCGACCCTGGCGGCGGCGGCGCTGTTCCTGGTCGCCGACCTGGTAGCGGCGCGCCGCGGCCGCTTCGGCGATCGGCTCGAGGCCGCACCGCGCTTCGCCCAGACCGGCCTGCTCGCCAGCCTGTTCTTCCTGGCCGCGATCGGCATGGCCGGGATGCCGCCGCTCAGCGGCTTTCTCGGCAAGCTCCTGGTGCTCGACAGCGCGCGCGGCGGCGAGGCGACGGCGGTGATCTGGACGCTGATCCTGGCGACCTCGCTGGTCACCATCGTCGGCTTCGCGCGCGCCGGCTCGGCGCTGTTCTGGAAGAGCGCGGCGCTCGAGGGCCGGATCGAGGCCGCGGCGGCGGCGCGCCCGGTGCTGCCGATCGTGGCGACCGCGGCGGTGCTGGCCGGCATGGTCGTGCTGAGCGCGCTGGCCGGTCCGGTGACGGGCTTCCTGGAGGGAACGGCCGAGCAGCTCTATGCGCCAGCCGGCTACATCGAGGCCGTGCTCGGCGCCGAGCGCGCGGCCGGCGGCTGACCGGAGGGAGGCGAGGCCATGTTCCGCAAGCTCCTGCCCCACCCGCTGCTCTCGGTCGCGCTGACCGTGGTCTGGCTGCTGCTGCTCAACAATTTTTCCCTGGGCGGGCTGCTTCTGGGCGCGATCCTGGGCCTGCTGATCCCGCTGGCGACGCAGCGCTTCTGGCCCGACCGGGCGACCCCGCGCGGACCGCTCAAAATCGCGGGCTACGTCCTGCTCGTGCTCTGGGACATCGTCGTCGCCAACGTCGTCGTCGCCAAAGTCATCGTGTTCAAGCCGAACCGGAGGCTCGCGCCCTGCTTCGTGACCATCCCCCTGGACCTGCGCACGCCGGAGGCGATCACGGTCCTGGCCGGAACCATCACCATGACGCCGGGGACGGTCTCGTCCGATCTTTCGGCCGACGGCCGCAGCCTGCTGGTGCACTGTCTCGACGAGCCGGACCCGGAGGCGGCGCGCGACGCCATCAAGCGACGCTACGAGACCCGGCTCAAGGAGATCTTCGAATGATCGAGTACGCGCTGCTCTTCGGCTTCGGCTGCTTCGGCCTGGCGCTCGGCCTCAACCTCTGGCGCCTCGCCAAGGGCCCGACCATCGCCGACCGGGTCCTGGCCCTCGACACCATGGTCATCAACGGCATCGCCATCCTGATGCTGTTCGGGATCCAGTTCGGCACGACGGTCTACTTCGAGGCCTCGCTACTGTTCGCCATGGTCGGCTTCATCTCGACCGTCGCCTTCACGAAGTTCGTGCTGCGCGGCGACATCATCGAGTGACCGGGAGCGCATGACGATGGAGAGCTTTCCACTGGACGTCCTCGCCGAGCTGCTGGTCGTGCTGCTAATCGTGATCGCCGGCGTCTTCGGCCTGGTCGGCTCCTACGGCCTGGCCAAGCTGCCGGATCTGATGACCCGGCTGCACGCCCCGACCAAGGCGACGACGCTGGGCGTCGGCGGCGCCCTGCTCGCCTCGATGGTCTATTTTCTGTCGAGCGGCACCTTCACGCTGCACGAGCTGCTGATCACGCTGTTCCTGCTGCTGACCGCGCCGATCACCGCCCACATGGTCGCCAAGGCCTACCTGCACGCCCACGGCGCCCAGGAACTGCTGCCACCGACCGGCCGCAAGTACGGCTGGGCCAGCTTCGACGCCGCCCCGCCCAGCGGCGGCGACGCCCTGGATTCCATCGAGGCGCCGCGCCTCGCCGAGGATTGACCCGCGCCACGGCCGGCGGCCAGTTTTCCCTTTCGCCCCCGTCGAGGGCTTGCCTATCATGCCTCCCTGCGCCTCCCCGGCAGGCGCCCTCCCCACTCGGCCAGCAACGGAAGACGGAGCGACGGCATGGGTCAGTTCGGTGTTGGTCAAGGCCTGCGACGCCTGGAAGACGCGAGGTTCCTGACGGGCGACGGCCGCTACACCGACGACATCTCCCTGCCCGGCGCCCTCCACCTGGCGATCCTGCGCAGCCCCGTCGCCCATGCCGAGGTGGGCCCGATCGACGTAGAGGAGGCGCGGCGGGCGCCGGGCGTGCGGGCGGTCGTTACCGGCGCCGACCTGGCGGCCGACGGCATCGGCACGATCCCCTGCCTGGCGATGGTGCCGGGGCGCAACGGCAGCAAGCCGGTGGCGCCGCGCTATCCCGCCCTGGCCCAGGGCAAGGTGCGCTTCGTCGGCCAGCCGGTCGCCTGCGTGGTCGCCGAGACCCTGGCCCAGGCGCGCGACGCGCTGGAACTGATCGTCACCGACTTCGAGGCACTGCCGGCGGTGACCGAGGCCGACAAGGCGCTCGCCGAGGGCGCGCCGCAGGTCCACGAGGAGGCGCCGGGCAACCTCTGCCTCGACTACGAGCACGGCGACCGGGAGCGGACCGAGCAGGCCTTCGCCGCGGCGGCCCAGGTCGCGCGCCTCGAGCTCGTCAACAACCGCATCGTCGTCAACTCGATGGAGCCGCGCGTCGCGATCGGCGACTACGATCCCGCGTCGGGCCGCAGCACCCTGCACACCGGCAGCCAGGGCATCTTCCGCCTGCACAGCCAGCTGGCCGAGATCCTGGGCGTCGAGAAGGAGCGGCTGCGCATCGTCACCCCCGATGTCGGCGGCGGCTTCGGCATGAAGATCTTCTCCTATCCCGAGCAGATCCTCTGCCTCTACGCGGCGCGCAAGCTGGAGCGGCCGGTCAAGTGGGTCTCGGAGCGCACCGAGGCCTTCCTGTCCGACACCCAGGGCCGCGACCACGTCACCGGCGTCGAGATGGCGCTGGACGCCGAGGGGCGCTTCCTGGGCATGCGCGTCTCGACCGCGGCCAACCTCGGCGCCTACCTCTCGAACTTCGCGCCCTTCATCCCGACCGGCGCCTCGACCCAGATGTTCAGCGGGCTCTACCGGATCCCGGCGATCTACGCCAACGTGCGCTGCGCCTTCACCCACACCGTGCCGATCGACGCCTACCGCGGCGCCGGCCGCCCCGAGGCCGCCTACATGATGGAGCGGCTGGTCGACGAGTGCGCCCGGGTCGCCGGCCTGGACCGGCGCGAGATCCGTCGGCGCAACTTCATCCGCCCGGCCGACCTGCCCTACGAGACGCCGATGGGCCGGCTCTACGACTCCGGCGACTACCCGCGGCTGCTCGACGAGGCGACGGCGATGGCCGACTGGGAGGGTTTCGCGGCACGCCGGGCCGAGTCCCGCAAGGCCGGCAAGCTGCGCGGCATCGGCCTGGCCAGCTACGTCGAGGCCTGCGGCGGCATCGGCGAGGAAGAGGCCAGGATGACGCTGACGCCCGAGGGCGGAATCGAGCTGGTGATCGGCACCATGACCAACGGTCAGGGGCACCTGACCGCCTACGCCCAGCTGATCAACGACAAACTCGGGATCGCGCCGGAGAAGGTGCGGATGCTGCAGGGCGACTCGGATGTCGTCGAGCGCGGCGGCGGCACCGGCGGCTCGCGCTCGCTGCTGATGGGCGGCGTCGCGGTCAACCGCGCCTCCGACCGGATCGTCGAGCGCGCCAAGCAGGTCGCCGCGCATCTGCTGGAGGCCGCGGCCGGCGACATCGAGTTCGCCGACGGCACCTTCACCATCGTCGGCACCGACCGGCGGCTGTCGCTCGAGGAGGTCGCGCGGGCGACCCAGGGCGACGCCCTGCCCGAGGGCCTGGGCGGCCCGATCGAGGAGAAGGGCGACTACACGGCCGAGGGCATGACCTTCCCGAACGGCTGCCACGTCTGCGAGCTGGAGGTCGAGGCCGACACCGGGCAGGTGCGCATCCTGCGCTACTGCATCGCCGACGACTTCGGCACAGTGGTCAATCCGCTGATGGCCGCCGGCCAGGTCCACGGCGGCACCATCCAGGGCCTGGGCCAGGCGCTGCTCGAGCACACGGTCTACGACGAGGATGGGCAGTTGCTAACCGCCTCCTTCATGGACTACTGCATGCCCCGGGCCGACGACTCGCCGGAGATCGAGCTGAAACTGATCCAGGACTACCCCTGCAAGACCAACCCGCTGGGCGTGAAGGGCGCCGGCGAGGCCGGGGCGATCGGCGCGCCGCCGGCGATCATGAACGCCCTGCTGGACGCTCTCTCCGAGGTCGGCGTCGAGCGGCTGGACATGCCGGCGACGCCCGAGAAGATCTGGCGCGCGATCCGCGCCGGGCAGCGCAGCGCGGCGTGAGACGAGTCGCACGGAGGATGAAGCCGCCGGTGAACGATGACGACGCCACCGCCGACGATCTGCTCTCCGTCCTCCGGCTGATCGCCGAGCGGGCCGGCAAGGTCGTGCTCGGCTACTATGCCGAGGGTGAAGCCATCGAGGTCCTGCAGAAGGCCGACGATTCCCCCGTCACCGCCGCCGACGTCGCCTGCGAGGAGTTCATCCTCGACGCCCTGGCCAAGCTGACGCCCGACGTGCCGGTGGTCTCGGAGGAGTCCTTCAGCAACGGCGTCGAGCCGCGGATCGGCCCGCACGACCTGTTCTGGCTGGTCGACCCGCTGGACGGCACCAAGGAGTTCCTGTCGCGCAACGGCGAATTCACCGTCAACATCGCGCTGATCCAGGACGGCCGGCCGATCGCCGGCGTCGTCCACGCGCCGGCGCTGGCGATGACCTGGGCCGGCAGCGAGAGCAAGGCGACCTTCTCCCAGACCGACCAGCCGCCGATGCCGATCACCGTGCGCGAGGTGCCCGAGGAGGGCCTGACCGTGGTCGCGAGCCGGCGTCACGGCGACGACGCGCAGATCGAGGACTACTTGGCCGGCTTCCAGATCGGCCAGACCCTGGCCGCCGGCTCCTCGGTCAAGTTCTGCCTGATCGCCAGCGGCCGCGCCGACCTCTACCCGCGCTTCGGCCCGACCATGGAATGGGATACCGCCGCCGGCCAGGCCGTGCTGGAGGCCGCCGGCGGCCGCGTCGAGACGCTCGACGGCCAGCGCCTGGCCTACGGCAAGCCGGGCTGGCGCAACCCGCACTTCGTCGCCTTCGGCGGCAAGTAGCGCTCGGCGAGGCTCCCGGCGTCGCCGCCAAGGGAGGAAGGAAGATGTCCACGGTCGGTCTGGTCGGTCTCGGCTCCATGGGCTACGGCATGGGGCGCTCGCTGCTGCGCGCCGGTCTCACCGTGCACGGCTTCGACCTCGCCCCCGAGCAGGTCGCGCGCTTCGAGGCGGAGGGCGGCCGGGGCGGCGCGCTCGCCGAGGTCGCCGGCGCGCTCGACGCCCTGGTGCTTGTCGTGGTCAACGCCGAGCAGATGGCGACCGTCCTGTTCGGCGAGTCCGGCGTCGCCGCGGCGCTGAAGCCCGGGGCGCTCGTCCTCGGCTGCGCCACCGTCGCGCCGGCGGCGGCGCGCGACTTCGAGCAGCGCCTGGGCGAGGCGGGCCTGCTCTATCTCGACGCGCCGATCTCCGGCGGCGCCGCCAAGGCCGCCGAGGGCGCCCTGACCATGATGGCCTCCGGCAGCCCCCAGGCCTTCGCCGCCGCCGAGCCGCTGCTCGAGGCGATGGCGGCGACGGTCTTCCGGCTCGGCGACACGGCCGGGCCGGCCTCGGCGATGAAGATGGTCAACCAGCTGCTCGCCGGCGTGCACATCGCCGCCGCCGCCGAGGCCATGACCTTCGGCATGACCCAGGGCGTGGCGCCGGCCGACTGCCTGAGGGTGATCTCGCAGTGCGCCGGCAGCTCCTGGATGTTCGAGAACCGGGGACCTCACATCGCCGAGGGCGACTATCGGCCGCGTTCGGCGGTCGAGATCTTCGTCAAGGACCTCGGCATCGTCTCCGACATCGCCCGCGCGGCCCGCTTCTCGGCGCCGCTCAGCGCCGCCGCCCTGCAGCAGTTCCTGGCCGCCAGCGGCCTGGGCCTGGGCCGCGAGGACGACGCCGCCGTTGCCAAGGTCTACGCCCGCAACGCCGGCCTGACCCTGCCGGGGGAGGAAGGCGGCTGAAGCGGCGGGCTCCTCGCCCGGCCGCGCGCCCACGCCCTTCGACAGGCGGAGGGCGTGGAAGCCCCGGCCCGCTGCCTACCCTGCGGCCTTCAGGATCTCCTTGGCCAACGCCGCGATCTCCTTGGCCGCCTTGCTGCGCGGCTGGACTTCGCCGACCGCGCGGCCCTCGGCGAGCGCCGAGGCGAAGACGGCGCGATTGCCGACGCGCGTGCGGGCGACCGGGACACCGAGCTCGCCGATCGCCGCGATCATGGCCTCGGCCAGGGTGCCGCGCGGCGGCACGCGGTTGAGCACGATCAGCACCGGCACCTTCTCGGCCCGCGCGAGCTCGAGGGTCGGCTGGGTCGCCCAAAGGTCCATCGGCGAGGGCTGCACCGGCACCACGACGAGGCCGGCGGCACGCACCGCGATCTTGGCCTCGGTCTCCATGTGCGGCGGCGAGTCGATGAGCACGATGTCGTAGTCGCGGGCCAGGCGGTCGACCTCGTTCTTGGTCCGCCAGCCCTTGATCTGGCTGGCCAGGACGCCAGCGCCGGCATCGCCGAAGGCGGCCTCGCGCATCCGGTACCAGGCGCTAAGGGACTGCTGCGGGTCGATATCGACGATCGCGACCGAGCGCTTCATGGCGGTGAAGGCGACGGCAAGGTGCGCGGCCAGGGTCGTCTTGCCGGCGCCGCCCTTCTGCTGGGCCACGGTGATGACCGTTGCTGCCATCGCCTCTTCCCCCTATGACGCCGCATCGGCGTGGTGAGCGCAGATTGTTCGCAACTGCAACATAATAGGCGGATGAGCCGGACCCAAGGCAATAACGCAGCGACGGCGCTCGAGGCCGGCGCGATCCTGCCGGCGAGCCCGGCGGCGATCGAGCGCGCGGCGGCGGCGCTGCGGTCCGGCCGCCTGGTCGTCTTCCCGACCGAGACGGTCTACGGCCTGGGCGGCGACGCCACCGACCCGGCGGCGGTCGCGGCGATCTTCGCGGCCAAGGGCAGGCCCAGCTTCAACCCGCTGATCGCCCACCTGCCGGACCTCGAGGCGGCGTCCCGCGAAGCGGTCTTCCCGGCGCTCGCCGTGCGCCTGGCGGAGCGCTTCTGGCCGGGCCCCCTGACCCTGGTGCTGCCGCGCCGCGCCGACAGCCGGATCGCCCTGCTCTGCTCGGCGGGACTCGACAGCGTCGCCCTGCGCGTGCCGGCCCAGCCGGTCGCCCGCGCCCTGCTGCAGGCGGTCGGCCGGCCGGTTGCGGCGCCCAGCGCCAACCGCTCGGGCCGGATCAGCCCGACCCGCGCCGAGCACGCCGCCGAGGAGCTGGGGGGCGCGGTCGCGCTCTACCTCGACGACGGCCCGACCGCGATCGGCCTGGAATCCACCGTCGTCTCCCTGGTCGGACCCGAGCCGCTGCTGCTGCGCCCGGGCGGCCTGCCGCTCGAGGAGATCGAGGCGCTGGCCGGCCCGCTCGGGCGGCTCGAGTCGAGCGGAAGCCGGGCCGCGCGCCTGTCGCCCGGCCTGCTCGCCAGTCACTACGCGCCGAGCAAGCCGCTGCGCCTGGAATCGACCGCGGTCGCGCCCGACGAAGCGCTGCTCGCCTTCGGCCCCGAGGTGCCGGCGGGCGCCGCCGCGACCATCAACCTGAGCCCCACCGGCGACACCCGCGAAGCGGCGGCCCACCTGTTCGAGGCGCTGCGCCGCCTCGACGCCGGCCCCGGCCGGGCGATCGCCGCCATGGCCGTGCCGGCCGAGGGCCTGGGCCTGGCGATCCGCGACCGCCTGGCCCGCGCCGCCGCGCCGCGCGGCTAAGGGGCCGTCGCAGGAGCGACGCGCGGCGGCTGGCGCTATCCTGGGCGGACCCGAGGCGGCCGGGAGGACGGCGCAGCCAAGGGGAACCCCCGCGCCATGCCGATCGACCAGGCGGTCGGGCCTGCCTGCCCGAACCGCAGCCACGACGTCCGCCTCCTGCAGATCCTGCTCAACGCCAACCGCCGCCGCCTCGGCCTCGCCGTACCGCTCGCCGAGGACGGGTTGTGGGGCGCGCGCACCGAGAGCGCCCTGCGCCGCTGCCGGCCCGACGGTCTGGTGCGGCCGGGCGCGGCAGAGCTGGCCGGCCTCTGCGCCGCCCTGCCGCCCGGCCTGTCCCTCGAGCGGCTCGCCTGCGTGCTCGCCTCCGACCGGGCGCGGGTCGCGCAGTTCCATGCGCCGCTGGTCGGGGCCATGACCGCGGCCGGCATCGCAACGCCGCTGCGCCGGGCCCACTTCCTGGCCCAGATCGGCCACGAGAGCGGCGGCCTGCGCTGGACCGAGGAGCTGGCCTCCGGCGACGCCTACGAGGGTCGCCGCGACCTCGGCAATCGCGAGCCCGGCGACGGCCGCCGCTTCAAGGGCCGCGGCCTGATCCAGCTGACCGGCCGGGCCAACTACCGCGCCTTCGGCGAGGCGGTCGGCCAGGACCTGCTGAGCGAGGCCGGCGCGCGTCGCCTCGCCGTCGAGCCGGCGCTCGCGGTCGCCGCCGCGATCTGGTTCTGGACCCGCCACGCCCTCAACGAGCTGGCCGACCGCGACGACCTCGCGGCCGTCACCCGCCGCGTCAACGGCGGCCTCACGGGCCTGGCCGACCGCGCCGCCTACCTGCGTCGCGCGAAGCTGCTGCTGCCGAGCATCTGAGAGCGCCGCCGAGGGCGGGTCTTTCCGCACCCACTGTGCCGATACCGCCCCGGCCTCGCCGGCCCGGCGAGCCACCCGGCAGCCCGCGCAGCTCCGGGCGCGAGCCCGCCGTCGCCCGACCAGGACCGGGTGGGTCGCGACACCCCCAGGCCTGTCCGACGGCAAGGCCAACCCCTTGCATTCACACGGTTTCGCAAAATGGCATGGGCCTTGCTGATGAACCGGCGGGAACCGTGGGATGACCGAGGCCGATGCGGGTGACAGCACAGCAAAGGCGGCGCGCGAGATCCTGGCCTATCTCAGGGTCCAGCCGGCCGCCGTCGATACCGCGCGCGGCGTGCGCGAGTGGTGGCTCCGCGGGATGCAACCGCCGCCGACGTCCGAGCAGGTCGAGGCCGCGCTCGCCCTCCTGGCGGAGGCCGGACAGGTACGGCGCCGGGTCAACCCCGACTCGACCGTCCTGTGGTCCGCGAACGACCCCGACTCCGACTCCGACCCAGGCCCCGACTGGGCCTAGCCCGTGCCCCGGAGGGTGCGCATGAGCACCGCCCTTCTCGCCGCCAGCCAGACGCTTCAGGCCGTGTTGCTCGCCGCCCTCCAGGGCGACGGCATCCTGAGCGTGCTGTTTCCGCCGCTCGGCCCCTCCGTGGTCTCCCTGGCGACGCCCGACGGGATGGTCGACCAGGACCAGACCGGGGTCTCGGTCTGGCTCTATCGCGTCGTCCGCGACGAGCAGCTGCTCAACCGGCCGCCGTCCCGCCTGCCCCCGGATCGCCTGCGTCCGCCGCCCCTGCCGATGCGGCTCCACTACCTGATGACGCCGATGATGCGCGGCAACGCCGGCGAGCCCGCCCCCGAGACCGACCAGCACGTGCTCGGGGCGGTCCTGCGGAGCTTCCACCAGCAGCCGATCCTCGCCGGCGCGGCGCTCGCCGGCGCGCTTCGCGGCACGGACCGCCAGATCAGCGTGCGCCTGGAGAGTCCCGGCCTGGAGGAGCTCGCCCGTGTCTGGGACACCCTGGACCAGCCCTACCGGGCCAGCCTCTGCTACGAGGTCAGCGTCGTCGAGGTCGAGAGCGAGCAGCCCGACGCCCATGGGCCGCCGGTCCTGCGCTCGGAGCCCGAGCTCGGGCAGGCCCGACCGCTCCTGCTCGAGGGGGCGCTGCCATGACCAGCACCCTCGTCACCGCCGGCGGACTCGACTGGCAGTACTGGGCCGAGACCGCGCCACCGGCCGCAGCCCGCTACCAGGTGATCGCCCGGGCCCAGCTCGTCGACGAGCTGACCGGCGCGCCGCCGCGGGTGCCGGCACGGGCCTCGACGCCGCTTCGCGGGCTCGACGCCTGCGCCAGCGCCGGCGGACTCGTCGGCCTAGCCGGGCGGCCCGCGGCGCTCTATCCGGATCCTTGGCCGGGCGTGGCGCCGCGCGTCGCGCTTGCGGTCGAGGCGGCGGGCTTCCTGCCCCTCTCGCTGGCCGCCGACCTGCCGCCGCAGCCGGGCTTTCCGGCGAGCTTCCTGCCGCTCGACTTCGGCACCGTCGGCCTGCACCGACGGCCGACCGCGATCGGCGGCCGGGCGGTCGACGCGGCCGGCGCGCCGGTGGCCGGCGCCACCGTCGCTGTGACCGGCGCCTGGGCCACCGTGGAGGCCCTGCTCGGGCCGAGCGCGGCGCCGAACGGGGTCAGCCTGTGGGCCGGCCTCTACGCCGACAGGCCGGCTGGCGCCACCCTGCGGCGACGCACGCTCAGCATCCTTGCCGGACCGAAGAGGCTGCTGCAGGCGGCCGCTGCCGGCGCGACCCGGCTGAAGCTCTCGAACCGCCAGGGGCTGCTGCTGAACCGGCCGCTGGCGATCGAGCCGGGCGACCCGGAGCGCACCGAATACCTGTCGGTCGCGGCCATCGACACGACCTCCAGCGATGACCAGCCGGCCTGGGTCACCCTGCACCATCCGCTGGCGCGTCCGCACCCCGCCGGCGTCGAGGTCGCCCGCACCGGCTTCAACGTGCCGGGCGCCGCGAACCCGCTCGTCCGGGACGGGCGACGCGGCGACCGGACGCTGCTCATGGCCGGACTGGCCGGCCTGTCCCCCGGCAACCCGACGATCGAGATCTCCGGCGGGCCGGCGGCCGAGGAATACCACGGCTTCGCGCTGTGGCAGGCGCCGACCGGCCCGGACGGCCGCTACCGGCTGCCGCCGATCCACCGCCTCGCGCACCTGGAGCTGACAGCCAGCGGCGGCGGCCAGCCGCAGCCGGCGCGCCGCCTCGTCACCCTCGTCGGCGAGGCCGAAGCCATCGCCGACCTCGTCTTCCCGTGAGGACCCTCATGCTCCGCCCGCCAGCATCCGCGCTCCGCCCCGACACCAAGGAGGCCTTCCATGGCTGAGTATCTCGCGCCCGGCGTCTACCTCGAAGAGATCGACACCGGCGCCAAGCCGATCGAGGGCGTCAGCACCTCGACCGCCGGCGTCGTCGGGCTCGCGGAGCGCGGGCCGCTGGACCGCCCGATCCTGATCACCAGCGCGGGCGAGTTCGAGCGCTGGTTCGGCGGACCCCTGCCGATCGGGGAGTTCACCGATCCGGCCGACCCCGACCGGGCGCACTGCTACCTGCCGGACGCGGTCCGCGGGTTCTTCACCAACGGCGGCAAGCGGCTCTACGTCGTGCGGGTGGCACCGGAAGAGGCCGAGCGGGCACGGATGGCCCTGTTCGACCGCGGCGCCCCCGGAGACGCCGAGACCGTGCTGCTGCGCCGGGCCGGCCAGGGCGAGGGGGCCGCCGGAACGCCGCTGCTCTACCTGCTTGATACATCCGGCGTCGCTGCCGGGGAGTTCCTGCGGATCGGCGACGGCAGCCGCGCCGAGTACCTCCAGGTGGTGGGCGCGCCGCTTGCCGCCGACCGTCACGTCCCGCTCAGCCGGCCCCTGGCGCGGTCTCACGCGACGACCGCGAACGCGCTCAGCATCCACGCCCCCGCGGCGATCGCCGGAGGTCCCTTCTCGCTCGACGCCGACGTCGCGGCCGGGGCCGGGGTGGTCGTGGTCGACAGCCCCGTCAACCTGGCCGCCGAAGCGCTGCCCTTCCTGCTGCAGATGAGCGCGAACGGCGCCAGCGATCTCGCCGCGGTGATCGCGGCGCCGGTCAGCCTCGGCGGCAGCCTGTTCCGCGTCGCCCTGAACGAGCAGCTCGGCCAGGCCTACCCGGCCGGCACGGCGGTCGAGCTGTTCTCCAGCGCCGCCGGCGCCAGCACGCTGGCGGTGCCGGCCGCGCCCGGCGACGCTGTCGTCTTTGCCGACGCCGACGTCGCCTTCGCCGACATGCTGGTCGAGCTGGATGCCGGCACGCCGAACCACGAGGTGCGCCGCCTGGGCGAGCTGCGCACGCTGGCGCTGGAGCAGCCGCTGCCCCAGCCGGCCCCGGCCGGCAGCGCCGTGGCGCACGTGACGCTGGCCGACGGGGCCATCGCCGCCAAGACCCTGACCGGCGCCGCCGGCCCCGGAACCCGCGTGCTCGCCCTGAACGACCGGGTCGACCTCGCGGTCGGGCAGGTCCTGCGCGTCGGCGCCGGCCTGGACGAGGAGTTCGGCACCGTCATCGCCATCCCCGGCGAGCGCGGCGCGGCCCCGGACGCGGGCAACGTCACCCTGGCGCACGGCCTGTCGGGCGAGCACGCCGCGGGCGCCGCGGTCGTGGCGCAGGACCCGCCGGCCTTCCCCGGCGGCGGCCACCAGTCGACGGCGACGCTGCTGACCGCGGAGGCCGGTGACGGCGAGCTGCTGGTCGCCGCCGGCCAGAACTACGCCGCCGGCGACGCGGTCCGGCTGCGGCTGCCGGACGGCGCAGTCAGCTATCATCGGATCGCGGGCAGCGCCGTGCCTGCCAATACCGGCCTCGTCACCCTGAACGCCGGTCTCGCCCGGACCCACGAGATGGGCGAGACCGCGGTCGAGCGGCAGGCCCTGATCGAGCTAGAGGCCCTCGACGTCGGCGCCTGGGGCAACCGGCTGCTGGTCTCGGTCGAGGACGAGCCGAACGGCCTCCTGGCGCGCGCCCATACGGTCGCGCTGAATCCGCCGCTGCAGGTGCGCCTGAGCAGCCTGACCGGCGTCGAGCCGGGCACGCTGCTGGAGGTCGCCAACCCGGCGACCGGCGCTTCCGTGCGGCTCAAGGCGCGGCGCACCGACCCTTCGAACGGCAGCGTCACGCTGGACGCGCCGGGCCTCGATGCGGCGACCCTCGCCGCGCTCGGTGCGATCGCCGGGCCGCTCGAGGTCGCCAGCCGCGAGTTCCGCCTGGTCGTGCGCCTGCGGCGGCGGCCCGATCCCGCCGTGCCGTCGCGCAACAACCAGATCCTGGCCCTGGAGGCCTTCCGCCACCTCTCGATGGACCATCGGCACAGCCGCTACTTCCCGAGCGTGCTCGGCGCGGCGAACGGCCCGCCCCGTCTCGAGGATGGCCGGCCGGAAGGCGAATCCCAGTTCGTCCGCGTCACCGACCTCGCGCCGGACCTGGCGGCGACCGAGGCGATCCGGCCCGGCCCCGAGACGCTGGTCGACCTGCTGCCCTCGGGCGTCCGCGAGCCGGCCCGCCACCCGCTCGTTGGCGGCGACGATTCCCTCGCCACCCTCGCCGACCCCGTCTACCTCGGCGCCGACCATCCGGAGCCGCTCGAGCGGACCGGCCTGCACGCCCTGCGGAACATGCCGCAGGTCAGCATGGTGGCGATCCCCGGCCAGGCGAGCGCGGCGCTCCAGGCCGGCCTGATCGCGCACTGCGAGCTCATGCGCTACCGCTTCGCCGTCCTGGATTCCGCCACCGCCGAGGCGACGCTCGCCGAGGTGCAGGCGCAGCGCCAAGCCTTCGACACCAAGTACGCCGCGCTCTACTACCCGTGGCTCACGGTGCCGGACCCGATGCCGGACAACCTGGCGCTGATCCGGGACTACCACCTGCCGCCCTCCGGTCACGTCATGGGCATCTTCGCCCGCACCGACGAGGAACGGGGCGTGCACAAGGCGCCGGCCAACGAGGTGGTGCGGGGCATCACCGGCCTGTCGCGGCGGCTCAACAAGGGCGAGCACGACATCCTCAACCCGAGCCCGGTGAACATCAACGTGATCCGGGACTTCCGGCCCGAGGGGCGCGGCATCCGCGTCTGGGGCGCGCGCTGCATCACCTCCGACAGCGACCACAAGTACGTGCCGGTACGCCGGCTGCTGATCTTCCTGGAGCAGTCGATCGAGCGCGGCCTGCAATGGGTCGTCTTCGAGCCCAACGCCGAGCCGCTCTGGGCGCGCGTGCGGCGAAGCGTGGCGAACTTCCTGACCGACGTCTGGCGCGACGGCGCGCTCGAGGGGACGAAGCCGGAGGAGGCCTTCTTCGTCAAGTGCGACCGCACGACGATGACCCAGACCGACATCGACAACGGCCGGCTGATCTGCGTGATCGGCGTCGCGCCGGTGAAGCCCGCCGAGTTCGTGATCATCCGCATCGGCCTGCTGACCGCCTCTTCCGAGGGCTGACCTAAAGGTGAGGAGAAGCCGCCATGGCCACCGGCGACCGTAACGACCCCTACCGCGGGTTCAATTTCCGGATCGAGATCGACGGCGTCACCGTCGCCTCCTTCACCGAGGCCTCCGGCCTGGACGCCGAGGGCGACCCCGTCGACTACCGCGAGGGCACCGACCGGGTGAACTGGGTGCGCAAGCTGCCCGGCCTGCGCAAGTACCCGAACATCGTGCTGAAGCGCGGGGTGACCCAGAACAAGGAGCTCTGGGCCTGGTACCGCAACATCGCCGGCGGGGCCGCCGACCGGCGCGACGGCACCATCGTGCTGATGAACGAGGCGCGCGAGGACGTGCTGCGCTGGAACTTCCGCAGCGCCTGGCCGAACAAGGTCACCGGCCCGAGCCTCAACGCCACCAGCAACGAGGTCGTCATGGAGAGCGTCGAGCTCTGCCATGAGGGCCTCGACATCGACGTCTAGCCGGAGCGCCCGTAGCGATGCCCGGCCTGCCCGACACCCCCGGCGTCTACATCCAGCGCGACGACCGCAGCCGCGCCGGCGTCTCGGTCGTGCGCACCGACGTCACCGGCTTCGTCGGCATCGCCGAGAAGGGCCCGCTCGGCCGACCCGTGCGCATCGAGACCATGCGCCAGTTCGAGACGGTGTTCGGCGGCTATCTCGGCAGCGCCTTCCTCGCCTACAGCGTTCGGGCCTTCTTCGAGAACGGCGGCCGCCGCTGCCTGGTCGTGCGCGTCGCCGCCGGCAACCCGGCGACCGGGGCGGCCCCCGCCATTCGCTCGATTCCCGACACCGGCGGCGGGCCGGGCCTGGAGATCGCCGCCTCCAGCCCCGGTTCCTGGGGCAACGGCCTCACCGTCACGATCAACACCGCCTGGCGCGCCGAGACGGTGGCCGCGAACCCGCCCGTCGCCGCCACCGCCCTGGCCGTCGCCGCGACCGAGGGCTTCGCCGCCGGCCAGCTGGTCCGCCTGAGCCAGCCCGGCCTGGCGGAGCAATACCGCATCCTGGCCGCCGTCGATCCGGGGGCGCGCCTCCTCCATTTCGTCCATCCGGAGCCGGCCTCGCGGCGCGCCACCGACCGCCCGCTGGCCGGCCTGCTTCCCGGCGCGCCCGTCCGTATCGAGCGGCTCGACTACGACCTCGCCGTGTCCAGCAACGGCCTGCCGGTCGCGCTCTACGCGGGCCTGAGCCTGGTCCCCGGCGGCCCGCGATACGTCGCCGACGTGCTGCGGCCCGTCGAGCCGGACGACGACGGCGTCCTGCCCGGCCCGCCGCCGCCGCTGACCGTCACGGTGCCGGAGCGGCCCGCTGGCGAGATCCCCCTGCCGCTGGCGGTCGTCCCCGGCGTGCCGCTGGCGCTCGCCGGCGGCCGCGACGGCCTCGGCGAGCTCTCGCCCGCGGACTTCAAGGCCGGCCTGGCGGCGCTCGAGGACCAGCGCGACCTGTCGATCCTGGCAGTGCCGGACATCCTGATCGAGCCGCTCCGCCGGCCGGTCCTGTCCTACGACCCGCCGACCCTGGATCCCTGCGTGCCCTGCCCGCCGCCGCCGGCCGCCGCCGAGCCGCTGCCGCCGCCCCTGGCCGAGCTGCCGCCACGCTTCGGGGAGGCCGCGATCGCCGAGGTGCAGGCGGCCATGCTTGAGCAGTGCGAGCGGCTGCGCGACCGGGTCGCCCTCGTCGACCCGCCCTGGCGCGCAGTCCGCGGCGAGGCGGTCGGGCTGGGCGCGGTCCAGGCCTGGCGCAGCCGCTTCGACAGCGCCTTCGGCGCCCTCTACCTGCCCTGGCTGGCCGTGCCCGATCCGCTGGGCCTGGCCCCGACCCGCATGATCCCGCCGTCGGGCCATGTCGCCGGCCAGATCGCCGCGACCGACATCGCAACCGGGCCGCACCGGGCCGCAGCCAACAGCCCGCTCGCCTGGGCGCAGGCGGCGAGCCTCGAGGTGGGGGCCGGCGGCCACGGCCTGCTCAACAGCGCCGGCCTCAACGTCATCGCCGCGCGCGACGGCCGGCCCCTGCGCATCCTGGGCGCCCGCACCATGAGCAGCGACCCCGCCTGGCGCTTCCTGCCGGTGCGCCGCTTCGTCTCGATGCTGCGGCGGGCACTCGACGCGGCGACGCAGTGGGCGGTGTTCGAGCCGAACAGCGCCGAGACCCGGGCGCTGCTCGCCCAGTCCATCGGCATCTTCCTGGAATCCCTGCGCCGCGGCGGCGCGCTGGCCGGCGACCGGCCGGCCGAGGCCTTCCGCGTCCGCTGCGACGAGACCAACAACCCGCCGAGCGCGCGGGCCGTCGGCGAGCTGCTGGTCGACATCGCCGTCGCGCCGGCGCGGCCGCTGGAGTTCATCCTGCTGCGCCTCGGGCGCCGGGAGGAGGCCTTCGAGCTTGCCGAGCAGGGTGCGCTCGCCCTCGACAGCGTGGGAGCCGCCTGATGGCCACCGGCAAGCGCTACGACCCGGTGCCGGGCTACAACTTCTCGGTCGCCCTCCTGCCCTCCAAGAGCGCCGAGGGGCCGGGCGCCGGCACCATCGGCCTGTCGACGGCGGGCACGCGCAGCTACGCCGGCTTCTCCGAGGTCTCCGGCCTCGAGTTGACCATGGCGGTCGAGGACTACGAGGCCGGCGGCGTCAACGACGCCGTGCTCAAGTTCCCCGGGCGGGTGCGCTGGTCGAACCTGGTGCTGAGGCGCGGCATCGTCGGCCGGCGCGACCCGCTCGACGACGCCGATCTCTGGACCTGGTTCAACGACTTCCTCGAGGGCCGAGGCAAGCGCAAGGACGGGCTGGTCACGCTGCTCAAGCCCGACGGCGCGCCCGTCCACGTCTGGTCGTTCCGCCGGGGGCTGCCGGCGCGCTGGAGCGGGCCCTCGCTTAACGCCGGCCGCTCCGAGGTCGCCATCGAGTCGCTCGAGATCGCGCACGAAGGCATCCGCCGCGAGGACGCGGGCGGCGCCCTCGGCACCGCCATCGGCGCCGTCGTCGACGCGATTTTCTGAGAACTGGGAGAAAGGAGCGCGCGATGCAGGTGGAGATCGACGAGGTGGTCGGCACGATCCGCGTCAGGGGCGGCCGCTCCTACCAGGACCCACAGGAGAAGCAGCAGCTGGTCGAGGCCGTGCTGCGCGCGGTCGACCAGCGCCTGGCACGGAAGCTGCAGCGCGGCGAGGCGACGGGCATCGAGGACGACGGGCGCGGCGGCATCAGCCGGCAGCAGGGCGGGCCGTCATGACCGGCAGCGCACCGCCCGGACGCGCCTACCTGATCGCCCACTGGCAGGCCGGCGACAGCGACCCCATTCCGGTGCAGTTCAACCCCACGGAGATGACGCTGGAGAAGCGCGTCCAGTTCGCCGAAATCGCGATTCCGGGCCTGACCGCGCCGCTGCAGCAGTTCGTGCGCGGCCAGGCCGAGGTGCTGACCCTCGAGCTGTTCTTCGATACCTCCGACAAGGGCACCGGGGCGGTCGCGACCAGCGTCACCACCGAGACCGACAAGGTCTATTCGCTGGCGCGCATCGAGCCCTCCGGCCACGCGCCGCCACCGGTGACCTTCCATTGGGGCAAGGGCTTTCCCGGGGAGAACCTAGCGTCGGAGCTCGGCGGCCAGCGGCGCGAGAGCTTCACCGGCACCATCGTCAACATCCGCCAGACCTTCACATTCTTCTCGGGCGGCGGCGTGCCGCTGCGCGCCAAGCTCGCGCTCACGGTCAACGAATACAAGACGATGCGCGAGCAGCTGGACGAGCTGAACCTCTCCTCGCCCGACCGCACCCACGGCCACCTGCTGAGCGGCAGCGACCAGCTCTGGTCGGTCGCCCAGCGCTACTACAGCCGGCCCGGCGAGTGGCGGCGGATCGCCGAGGCGAATGGCCTCGCGGACCCCCGCCGCCTCGCCGCCGGCACCCGCCTCGCGGTGCCCTCGATCGACAGCGGAAGGCGCGGCCGATGACCGAGTTCCGCGCCGTCCTGGAGGAGGCCGACCGGCCGGAGAACCGGGCCTTCTACGCGCCGGCCTTCCAGGTCCGCATCGAAGGCGAGAACCTGCCCCGCAACGTGCTGCGCGACGTCATGGAGCTCAAGTACGTCGACGGGCTGACCGAGATCGACCGCTTCGAGCTGTCGCTCAACAACTGGGATCCGGACCGCCGCAGGTTCAAGTTCATCGGCTCGGAGCCCGCCGACTACATGACCGGCGCCGACGCCGCCTCGCGCCTCTACCGGCTGTTCCAGCCCTGCGAGAAGACGGTCGAGATCAAGCTCGGCTACTCCGACAACCTGCTGACGATGATGCTCGGCAACTTCACCACGGTGGAGCCGCGCTTCCCGGCGGACTCGGCGCCGACGCTGACGGTGACCGGGCTCAACGTGCTCCACCAGCTGCGGCGCAAGAAGTACACGACCGCCTGGGTCGGCCGGAAGCCGAGCTGGATCGCGCGCAACATCGCGACCCTGCGGGACGCGGGCAAGCCGCGCTTCCCGCTGCCGATCGCCGTCGACCCGGAGCGCGAAGAGGCGGAGCCGACGCTCGACTACACGGCGCAGACCAACCAGTACGACGTCGACTTCCTGCTCAACCTGGCCCGCCAGCAAGGCTACGAGCTGGTCGTGCAGGAGGCCAACGAGGCGGCCGGCACGCCGCGCCGGCTCTACTTCGGCCCCGGCGCCTCGGCGCGGCCGCCGGTCAACTTCCGCCTCGACTGGGGCCGCACGCTGATCGACTTCGAGCCGACGATCACCAGCCACAACCAGGTCAAGTCGGTGACGGTCAACGGCTGGGACCGCCAGGCCCAGCGGGCGATCCGCGAGACCGTCGCCTTCGACGACCCGGAGCTGCGCCGCCTCAACGCGGACCTGCGCGAGTTCGTGCAGTGCGATCCGCGCGAGGAACTCGTCGTCGACCGGCCCGTGTTCAGCCGCGAGCAGGCTCGGGACATGGCGCGCGCCGTGCTGCGCGACCGCGCGGCCTCGGTCGTCAAGGCCAAGGGCACCACCGTGGGCCTGCCGGAGTTGCGGGCCGGCACCAAGGTGCGCATCGGCGAGATCGGCGCGCGGCTGTCCGGCGAGTACCTCGTCACCCGGACCGAGCACGGCCTGACCGACGCCGGCTACACGGTGCGATTCGAGGCGCGGCGAGAGCAGCTGGGGGAGGCGGGATCGTGAAGTCCGGCCAGATGCCCGGCCTGGTGCTCGCCACGGCGACCGCAGTCGACGATCCGCTCGGCCAGGGCCGCATCAAGATCACCTACCCCTGGCTCGACGAGACGCTGGAGAGCGACTGGATTCCCCTCGCATCGCCCTTCGCCGGCCCCGACCGCGGCCTCTACATGATGCCGGAGGTCGGCGACGAGATGGTCGCCGGCTTCCTGCATGGCGACTTCAACCACCCGGTCGTGCTGGGCGCCCTGTGGAACGGTCAGTCGGAGGTACCCTCGGCCGATCCCCGCCAGCGCATGATCCGCTCGGTCAACGGCCACACCATCCGCTTCGTCGATTCGACGCCGACCCTCGGCGACAAGGGCGCGCTGATCATCGAGGACGCGCACGGCAACAAGATCGTCATGGCCAACACGCACATGCTGATCCAGGCGGTCGGCACGCTCGTGATCCAGGGCGCCAGCATCACCCTCAACGGCCGGCCGGTGACGCCGAGCCCGAACCCCGTCTAGGGAGGAGGCGCCGATGCCGACCCTCGACATCCCGCTGCCCGAGGCCCTGACCAAGGCCCTGGAGGCGCCGAAGTGCGCCGACCTCAGCCTGCCCAAGGCGAACTTCCCGGAGCTGCGGCTGCCGACCGGCGGCACCATCAAGGGCATCGCCGACATCACCAAGGGCGTGCCCAGCGACTGCTCGATGAACGTCTCGCTGGCGCTCCAGGTGGCGCCGATCATGGCGAGCATGGAGTGCCTGCTGAAGGTGCTGAAGTTCCTCGGCGTGCTGATCAGCACCTTCAAGGACCTGAGCTCCGGCGATCCCTTCGCCATTCCCCCCGGGCTGCTCAAGATCGCCGAAGCTGGCGAGGAGGTCGCCAAGTGCATCGGCATGGTGATCTCGCCGGCGATTCCCTTCGGCCAGTTCATCAAGGACCTGCTCCTGATGATCGCGAAGATGCTGCGGTGCCTGCTGCAGTCCCTGAAAAGCATCGTCGAGCTGCTCGACGGCCTGGAGCTGGAGCTCGCCTCGGCGGCCCAGAACGGCAACGACGCCCTGGCCGCGCAGCTCGAGTGCGCCAAGGAGAACGCGATGCTCGCCGCCGAGGGCGCCATGCAGTCCATCGACCCCATCGCCACCATCCTGGCGCTCGCCGGGCCCTTCCTCGAGCTGATGCCCGGCGCGCCGACGATCCAGCTGCCGCAGCTCGCATCGGACGGGTCGCTGGACAGCATGAAGGAGGCGATCACGAGCCTGGAGCAGGTCGTGCTGACCATCGAGGGCATCGCCGAGGGGATCCCGCTATGAGCACAGCCCTATTCGCGCCGCGCCCGGAGCCGCGCGCCTTCCTCGGCCGGGGCCTCGCCTTCCCGCTGACCGTGACGCCGCAGGGCCGGCTCGCCGCGGCCTCCGGCGAGGCCAAGGTCGAGCAGTCGATCTGGCTGCTGCTGGCGACGGCGCTCGGCGAGCGCACCATGCGGCCGGACCTCGGCTGCGCCGCCCACAACGAGCTGTTCGGGCCGGCGAGCAGCGCCACCATCGTGCGCATCGTCGACCAGGTGCGGCGCTGCCTGACGGAACAGGAGCCGCGGATCTCCGTGCTCGAGGTCACGGCCGAGCCGGCGACGAGCGACCAGAACGCGCTGCTGGTGCGCATCGACTACCGGCTGCGCAGCAACAACGCCATGACCAGCCTGGTCTACCCCTTCTTCATCCGCGAGGGGGTGTAGGCCATGCCGCTCTCCGACCACATCCCAAGGCTCGACGACCGCCGCTTCGAAGACCTGGTGGCCGAGGCCCGCGCCCGCATCCCGCAGTACACGCCGGAGTGGACCGACTACAATCCGGGCGACGCCGGCTTCGCCTTGATCGAGCTCTTCGCCTGGCTGAGCGAGCTCCTGGTCTACCGCATGGGGCGGGTGCCGGAGCTCAACTACCTCAAGTTCCTGGAGCTGGTCGGCATCGAGCTGACGCCGGCGCGGCCTGCCCAGACGGTGCTGGTCTTCCCGGTCAAGCCCGGCTTCGCCGGCAGCAGCGTGACAGTGCCCGCGCGCACGCCGGTCGCCGCCGCAGAGCCGGACGAGCAGGGCCCGATCCTGTTCGAGACCGAGCGCGTCCTGACCGCCCTGAAGGCCCAGCTCGACGCCCTGCAGGTGTTCGACGGCTACGCCTACGCCGACGTCTCGGCCGCCAATGCGGACCTCGCCACCAGCTTCCAGCCCTTCGGCCCGCTGGCCCGGGCGGAGACCGCGCTGCTGCTGGGCTTTTCCGGCGACTCCGCCCTGCCGCCGTCGGTCGAGCTGTCGCTGGCCTTCTGGCCGCCGAGCGACCGCCCGGTACCGCCGCCGGCGCCCTGCGGGGGGGGCGTGGTCCCGGTGGCCGCGCCGGCACGTCTCGCCTGGGAGTTCTGGGCCGGCAGCGAGTGGCGTCCGCTGACGCTGCTGTCCGACGACACGCTGGCGCTGACCCGCTCCGGGTTGGTGCGCCTGCGCACGCCGCCGCCGGGCCAGGCGACGCCGGCCAAGCTGGGCAAGAAGCAGGACAAGGCCCGCTTCTGGCTGCGCGCGCGGCTCGAGCAGGCGGCCTACGAGGTGCCGCCGGCCCTGCTCGGCGTCCGTGCCAACGCGGTGCGGGCGCTGCAGGCGCAGTCGGTGGCGCGCGAGGTGCTGGGCGGCAGCGAGGGTACGCCGTCCCAGGTCTTCCGCCTCGCCAACGCCCCGGTGCTGGCGGGGACGCTGGCGCTCGAAGTCGACGAGACCGGCAGCTTCGAGGCCTGGCGGGAGGTCGAGGACTTCTTCGGCTCCGGCCCGGACGACCGCCACTACCTCCTCAACCGCACGACCGGCGAAATCCGCTTCGGCGACGGCAGGCGCGGGCGGGTGCCGGTCGCCAACCTGGCCGCGCCCCAGTCCAACGTCGTCGCCGCCTTCTACCGCTTCGGCGGCGGCACGCGCGGCAACCTGGGCGCCGGCCTGGTCGCCACCCTGATGCGCTCCCTGCCTGGCATCGACGTCGGCAAGGTGACGAACCCGCTGCCCGCCGAGGGCGGCACCGAGGAGGAGAGCCTGGAGGCGGCGGCGGGACGGGCCCCGGTCGCGCTCAAGGCGCGCGACCGGGCCGTGACGGCCGAGGACTTCGAGATGCTGGCGCGGCAGGCCGGCCCCGTCCGCCGGGCCCACACGCTGCCGCTCGCCCATCCGCATTTCCCGGGGATCGACGTGCCCGGCGTCGTCACCCTGCTGATCGTGCCGGACGCGCCGGGTCCGGCGCCGAGCCCCAGCGAGGCGCTGGCCCAGACGGTCTGCGCGCACCTCGACAGGCGGCGCCTTCTGACGACCGAGCTCTACGTCATCGGCCCGTCCTACCTGGGCGTCGAGGTGCGGCTGGAGGTCGTCGCGGCGGCGGATGCGGACGCCGCGGTCCTGACCCTCGACATCGAGGCGGCCGTCGCGACCTATCTGCACCCGCTGACGGGCGGCGCCGACGGGCAGGGCTGGCCGTTCGGCGGCACGCTCTTCTACGGCGAGCTCTATCGCCGCGCGCTGCTGGCGGGGGTCGAACGCTTGCCCGAGCTGGTCGTCAGCCTGGAGGGCGTCGAGCAGGCGCCCTGCCAGGACGTGCCGCTGCCCCGGGGCGCCCTGCTCCGGGTCGACGGGGTGAGCGTCTCCGTGCGCTCGGCCGAAGAGCTGGAGACGGTGTCATGACCGCCGCCGCCTACCTGCCGCCGCCGCCGCGCCCGCCCCACGACCCGCTCTGGCTGAGCCTCGGTCCGCGCACCGGCTGGCGGCTCGCACCCGGGCCGATGGCGACGCTGCCGGACATCGAGATCGAGCCGGCGAGCGGCGCGCTCGTGCTGCCCGCCCTGCCCGGCACGGCGCGCAGCCTCGCCGAGCCCTCGGGCAGCCTGGGCGGTCTGCTGCTGCCCGGCACCATGACGCTGGACGGCCACGGCAACCTCTGGCTGCTCGCCCGCAAAAGAAGGCGGCTCCGCCTGTTCGACCGCTGCGCCTGCCGCTTCCGCGACGCGCCCTGCGCCGGGCTGGCGCTGGTCGATCCGCGGGGCATCGCCGCGGACCGTGGACGCCTCTACGTCGCCGACGCCGGACCGCCGGGTCGCCTGCTGGTGCTGGACGCCCGCGCGCTGGCGCTTCGCGCCCTCTGGTCGCCGCCGGCCGGCGCCACGGCCCAGCCGTGGCAGCCGACGGCGCTCGCGCTCCGGGGCGGCACGCTCTGGGTCGCCGACGCCGCGAACGGCGCGCTGCCTCGCTTTGCGCCCTGGGGCGGCTGGCGCGGCGCCCTGGCGGGTGCAGGCACGGTCTCGCGCCTCGCCGTCGACTGCGACGGCCGGCTCTATGCGGTGGTACCGGGCCGCGACACGATCGACCTGCGCGACGGTGATGGCCGGCTGCTCGACCAGCCGAGCCGGCCCGGCGAAGTGGCGGAGCATTTTCCCGCCCTGTCCCATTGCGTCGCCCGCGACGGCGCGGTCGACCTGACGGGTCTCTGCCCCGGAGCGGGCTGGTTCGACCTCGAGGGCGAGCCCCTGGCGAGCCCGCCCGACAGCGCTCCCGCCCACGTCACGAGCGCGGCGGCCCTGTCCCTGGCGCTCGACAGCCGCATCGCCCGCTGCCAGTGGCACCGGATCGTGGTCGAGGCCGCGCTGCCGCGGCACGCGGCCCTCCGGCTGGAGTCGACGACGGCGGAAACCGAGCTGCCCGACAGCGTGGTGGCGGGCCTGCCCGACAGCGCCTGGAGCGCGCTGCCGCTGACGCCGGGTGCCTCCGAGGCGCTGATCCTGAGCCCGCCCGGCCGCTATCTCTGGCTGCGCCTGACGCTGACGGGCGACGGCACGGCGACGCCTTCCGTGACCGGTCTCGCCGTCGAGTATCCGCGGATCAGCCTGCGCCGCTACCTGCCGGCCGCCTTCGGCGCGGACCCGCAGTCGGCCGGCTTCCTGGACCGCTTCCTCGGGATCTTCGACCGGGGCCTGCGCGACCTCGAGCTGGCGCTCGACGATCAGGCCGCGCTGTTCGACCCGCGCTCGACCCCCGCCGGCGCGGACCGGGACATGCTGGGCTGGCTGGCAACCTGGATCGGCGTCACGCTGGACAAGCGCTGGCCGGAGGCGCGGCGCCGCCGCCTGGTGCGCGCGGCCGCCCGCCTCTTCGCTTGCCGCGGCACCTGGCCGGGCCTGCGCGGCACGCTGCTGCTCTGGCTCGGCTGGGACAGCCTGGAGGGGTTGACCCATCCGCCGGCGCACTGCGCGCCCGCCTGCGCCCCGCCGGAACGCTGCCCGCCGCTGCCGCTCCTCGTGCTCGAGCACTGGAAGCTGCGGCGCTGGCTGTTCCTCGGCGCCGGCCGGCTGGGCGACGCCGCCGAGCTGTGGGGCGCCCGGATCCTCGGCCGCAGCCAGCTCGACGGGACCGCGCAGGCGGGCGCGACCCGGCTCGACGCCGTGCGCGACCCGCTGCGCGACCCTTTCCACAGGGACGCCCACCGTTTCAGCCTCTTCGTCCCGGCCCACGCCGTGGCGACGCCCCAGGCGCGCGGCGCCCTCAGGCGCCTGCTCGCCGAGAACATCCCGGCGCACGTCGAGGCCCGGATCGTGCCGGTCGCCCCGCGCATGCGCATCGGGATCCAGGCCAGCCTCGGCTTCGACAGCGTCGTCGGCTGCTGGCCCCCGAGCCTGGCCGGCGAGGGCTTCGCGCTCGGGGCGGTCGAGCTGGGCCGGGCCAGCGTCCTGCCCGGCGCCGCCGGTCCCGGCGGGCTGCCGCCGCGGCTCGGCCGGGACAGCCGCCTGCGCCCCGGAACCCCGCGTTCCTCCCACCCACCCGGTGAGGCCTTGCCATGACCGACCATGCAGCCCGTCACGCCGCCTGCGGCTGCCAAGAGCAGTGCGAGCCCCACAGCCTGACCCGCAACAGCTACTTCACCGGGAAGCTGCTGGTCGAGCGCGACTTCACCGACGAGCAGCACTACTTCCGGGAAAAGATCCGGCTGCACCACCAGCGGCTCCACGGGGTCGGGGTCGTCTGCGGGCTCAAGCTGGTCCAGCACCCCAACCCCGCCTGTCGCGACCGCCTGTTCGTGCTGCAGCCGGGCAGCGCGATCGACTGCTGCGGCCACGAGATCCTGGTCGTCGAGCCGGAGATCATCGAGCTCGCCGCCTTCCCCGAGGTCGAGGCGCTGATCCAGGCCGCCGCCGAGGATCCCGAGGCGGAGCCGGAGTCCCACACCCTCCAGGTCTGCATCCTCTACCGCGAATGCCCGACCGAGGAGGTGCCGGTCCTGTTCGACGAGTGCGGCTGCGACGAGACGCAGTGCGCGCCCAACCGCGTCCTGGAGTCCTACGCGCTCGACATCCGGCTCGACCCGCCGCCGCCGGCCTTTGACCCCGGCGCGGCGGCGATCAAATGGGCGACCACCCTGGCCATCGCGCATGCGCAGCTGGTCGCCGTCGATCCCGCGCTCGGCCGGCTGTTCGTCGCGACCGGCGACGACGGCGGCACGCTCTACCAGCTCAGCCTCGCCAATCACGCGCTTGAGGCGAGCGCCGCCCTCGCCGGCCGCGCGACCGGACTGGCCGTGGCGCCCGACGGCAGCGCGGTTTACATCGCCACGGTCGATGCCGCGACACCCGCCGACCCGGCGCGGCTGGCGGTGTTCGAGCCCGACGGTGCGGGCGGCATCGCCGCCGGCGCCGTCCGCGAGGACGCCGTCCCCGGCACCGGCGGCAGCCCGCTCGACCTGCTCGCGCTCGACGACGGCCGCCTCGTCGCCCTGGCCGGCGCGACCGGCGCGCTGCGCCTCTGGGCCCCGGGCGTGGCCGACCCGGCGGCCCCGGACGACAGCCACGACCTGGGCGCCGCCCGCCAACTGCTGGGGACGGGCAGCGGCGGCACGCTCTATGCGGGCGCGCCGGGCGGCAACGAGCTCTTCTCTCTCGACCTGGCCACCGCTGGGCTGCCGGAGACGGCGATCGCCGGGCTGCCGGCGGCGGTAGCGCTGGCCGGCGGCGCGGTCGTCCGCTCGACGGGCCCGGACCGGCTGCTGCTCCTCGACGAGGCGGCCGAGGCCGCGCTGCTGTTCGACCCGGTGGCGGCAAGCCTGCTCGGCAGCGCCGGCTTGGCCCACGCGCCGGTCGCGGCGGCCGTGGCGGCGGGCGGCAACTGGGCGATCCTGCTGGTCGCGGACGGCGACGCGCGCTTCGTCCAGGGGCTCTCGCTGACGCCGCTGGCGATCGGGGGCACAGGCAGCCCGACGGCGCCCGTCGAGGTCGGCGACAACGCCGGGCAGGTCGTGCTGGCCGGTGCCGCCGGCCGCGCCTACGTCCCCTACGTCGGGGACCTGGCGGTCGCCAGCGCCGGCGGCGTCGCGGTGCTCGACGTCGAGCAGACGGACTGCGCCGCCGCCCTGCTCGGGGGCGAATGCCCCGGCTGCGTCACCGCCGACTGCGTCGTGCTGGCGACCATCGAGAACTGGCGGCCGGGATTCAGCCTTGAGGACCGGCCGCCGGGCGCGCCCGATCCGGCGGCCGACCTCGCCGCCGAGATCGCGCGCCTGAACAACGACCTGGGCCGCCTCCACCTGCCCAGCACCCAGGCCATCGCCAACGCCCTGCTGTGCCTGATGGAAGGCGGCCTCGGCGGAGGCGGCACGCAAGGGCCGCCGGGCCCGCAGGGCCCTCAGGGGCCGGCCGGCCCGGCCGGCGAGGGCTCGGAAGGTCCCGAGGGACCGCAAGGGCCTGTGGGTCCGCAGGGTCCCGCCGGACCGCAAGGGCCCGCAGGGCCTGGCGGCGACCTCGACCCCACCCTCGCCCACGTCTGCACGATCAGCTGGCGGCATCGCGGCCAGATCTCCCTCGGCGAGGTCCTGGAGCGCGGGCTGGTGATCGGCTTCGACCGGCCGGTGCGGCGCGAGGACATCGACGACTTCAGCCTCGAGGTCCAGGTCCGCACGCCGGACGAGGAGAACCGGCTGCTCTGCTGGTGCAACTGGGAATCCGAGGTGATCGAGGGCCTGCGCTTCCGCGAGCCCTGCAACCCCGACGCCGGGTTCGAGGCGACGGGCGACCCCCTGGTCGACGGCGTGCGCTGGCGCGCCGCCGGGATACCGCCGCGCCTGAGGGAGCGGGGCGCGAGCCTGCGCGTGCTGCTTCACGGCGACCTGATCGCCGACGACGAGGGCCGCGGGCTCGACGGCAACCACCTGCCGCCGTGGCTGCCGGACCGCCGGTCGGGCGACGGCATCGAGGGCGGACTGTTCGAGAGCTGGTTCGTGGTCGCCCTGGAGGGCTGAGGCGCGCAGGCGCGGCTCCTGAAGGAGACGGATGATGAGCGACAATCACACGGTCGGCAGGCATGCCGGAGGCAGCGTCCGCTGGGCCAGCCGCCCGGTCGCGAAGACGAAAGGCTACGGTCCCGACCCGGGCTGCCAGCCCTGCCCGGACTGCGGCGGCCTGGAGTGCCTGTGCAGGCCGCGCTTCTTCGCTGGCCAGCTGCTCACCGAGCAGGACCTGAACCGGCTCGACCACTACATCGTCGAGAAGCACAAGCTGCACAACCGCCACCTCTTCGGCTCCGGCGTCGTCTGCGGCCTGGTGGTGACCTGCGCGCCCTGCGACGAGCTGGTCAACGTCAGCCCCGGCTATGCCCTTTCGCCCTGCGGCGAGGACATCGTCGTCTGCAAGCCCGACAGCGTCGACATCTGCGAGCTGATCGCCCGCTGCCGCGAGATCGCGGAGCCCGACTGCCGTCCCTATGCCGGGCGCGACGCCTGCGACGACGTCGAGGAAGAGTGGATCCTGGCGATCCGCTACCTGGAAACGCCGTCCCGGCCGCAGACCCCGCTCGTCGGCCCGGCAACCTGCGCCTGCGGGTCCGGCGGCTGCAAGGGCAAGGGCTGCGCCTGCGGTGGCGGCTGCGGCTGCTCCGGCACCGGGGGCTCGAACGGCCACGGGCCGACGGCGACGACGACGACGCAGCCGCGGCTGCGCCGCGGCGCGCCGCCGACCTGCGAGCCGACCGTGACCTGCGAAAGCTACCGCTACGAGGTCTTCCGCAAGCCCGAGGAGGAGCCGCGCGACCCGCAGGGACGCGACCCCAACGGCAACAGCGGCCCGGCCCAGGTCATCCTAGGCAGCCTCGCCGGCTTCTTCGAGGGGCTGGAGGGCGAGATGGCGGCGCGCATCGCCTGCTGCCTGCGCGACCTCGAGAAGACGCTGCCGCGCCCGCCCGGCAACTTCGGCGCCATGACGGCCGCCGACCGCCAGGCCTGGTTCCGCTGGTGCTGCGCGGTCCGGGCAAGCCTGTCGGGCTACTACGCCCGCATCGGCGGCACCGATTGCGAGGCGATGGAAAAGCTGGCCGCCGTGCCCTGCCCCAATCCCGACCTGCCGCTCGACGCCTTCAGAAGCGGCCTGCAGCAGTCGATCCTGGCGATGCTGGGCGTGGCGCTGGAGGCCATGCTGCACTGCATCTGCAGCAACATCCTGCCGCCCTGTCCAGCGCCGGGCGACCCGCGCGTCCCTTTGGCCTCCGTGACCGTGCGCAAGCGCGACTGCCACATCGTCAAGGTCTGCAACTGGACGCCGCTGCGCGGCCATGTCGTCACTTTCCCGACCCTGGGCTACTGGCTCGGCTGGATTCCGCTGCGCCGTATCCTGCGCGACTTCATGGAGCAGCTCTGCTGCCAGGCCCTCGACTTCGGCCGCTTCGATCGGGACCCCGCCGAACCGGGTCTCGCGGCGGGCCAGCCGCAGCCGTTCGGGCTCTTCGCGGTGGGCGCGGCAGAAGGCCCGGGCGAGGGCGCGCGCGAGGCGGGAGGAACCGGCGGAAACCTGTTCGAGCAACCGGCCGGACTGGCCTGGAACTTCAAGCCGCTCGCCGACCCGCTGCTCGCCAAGGCCTTCGCGCAGCAGCTGTCGCGGCCCGAAAGCGCGGGCGGTGAGACCCTGACCCAGGGCGACCTATTCGATCTGGTGTTCCGTCGGCCGGCCTTCGCCAAGGCCGAGGGACTGGAGCCGGAGGAGGAGGCGAAGCTGACCGCCCGGCTCGCCGGCAGCGGCCTGATGAAGACGCTGGCGGACCTCGCCCGCAGCTCCGGCGGACTGCTGCCGGGCGGCCTCGGCCTGGAAACGGCGATTACCGGCCGGCCGACCGCCGGCGGCGAGGTCGCCGAGCTGAGGTACGCCCTCGACGCCCAGGCCAAGGAGATCGCGGCGCTGAAGGCGCGGCTCGACGCCGGCGACGGCGCGCCGAAGCCGACCGGCGGCACCCGGGGCGCCGCCAAGCGCAAGCGCTGAGACCGCAAGCGGAGCCAGGAAGGAAGAGCAAGATGGCCAGCCGACTCGAGCGTCCGAGCTTCTTCGAGGGCCAGTACCTGGGCGCCGCCGACCTCGCGGCCCTGGTCACCTACGCCCGGGACCTGGGGCGCGAGCACGCCCTGGCCGCCCACACCTGGGGAATCGCCATTGGGCTGGAGCTGGTCGAGGTGCCGGCCGAGACCGGCGGCGCGGTCGACCTCTTCGTCATGCCCGGCTTCGCCTGGGACGGCTACGGCCGCGCCATCGTCGTGCTGTCGCCGGCGCAGGTGCCGCTCGAGCGCTTCAGCGGCCTGCCGAGCGGCAACCAGCAGGTCTGGATACGCTATGACGAGACGCCCTTCCGGGGCCTGCGCGAGGGCTTCGAGAGCTGCGGCGTCGACGAGGCCTTCGCCCGCATCCGCGAGAGCTTCGCCCTCGAGGTCGGCCCCTTCGCACGCATCCGGGACCGCCAGGGCGGCCTCAGCCTCGCGGGCCAGGCGGTCGAGGACGCGCGGCTCGCGGCCCGTGCGCTCATCGAGGAGGCACCGCTGATGTGCGATGCCTCGGTGCCCTACCAGGAGTTCCCGCTCGACCGGGCGCGCTGGCTCGTCCCGCTCGGGGTCGGCAACTGGGTGGACGGGGCGCCCGGCCAGCTGCAGCCGCGCACGGCCGATGCACTGAAGCTCGGCCGCACCCTGCGCCAGCCGGCCGGCGCGGTCGCCGAGAGCCTGTTCGCCGCCGACGGCGTGATCCGCCTGCGCGACCGCTTCACCCAGTTCAAGCCGGGCGACGCCGCCGACACCCTGTGCCAGGCCGACAGGATCACGGTCGACGACCTGATCAACGAGCCGGACCGGGACGACTCGACCAAGACCACGGACCGGCTGGTCGGCCGGGAGCTGGTCTGGGTCGAGGGCAACCTGCGCGCGACCGGCCAGGTCCGCCTGTTCGGCACCAGGCTGGAGCTGCGCGACGCCGCCGGCGCCGAGGCCGCCGACGTGCCGCTCTATGCGCGCCGCGCCGTGAGCCCGAACAATCCGGCGGCCGGGCAGGACTTCCAGATCGTGATCGGCAGCACCAGCGACGGCAAGGACCGCCTTGCCGTCGGCCCGGCCGCCGACTACGGCGACCTCGAGGAGCGTTTCCTGGTCCGCACCGACGGCGTGCTGGCGGCCGGTCTCGACCTGCCGGACGACCTCAAGACGGACCACGTGCTGTTCAGCCGGGGCGAGGGCATCAACCTGGCGCTGGCCGTCGACGCCGACGCCACGGCCAAGATCGGCTTCCAGACCCTGCCAGCCCTCGCGGAGGCGGCCCACATCGCCTACGACGACAGCGCGAACCGGCTACGGGTGAGTGTCGGCGGCGACCTCGCCAACGCGACGACCTTCACCGCAACCGGGCACGTCGGCGTCCGCATGGAAGACCCGATCTCGCTCCATGCCGACGCCAACGACCTCGTCGTCCACAACCCCGGCGCCAACGTCGGGCTGACGCTGCTGTCCGAGGACACCGCCACGGCCAACATCCACTTCGCCGACGGCACGGCGGGGCCGGCCGAAAGTCGCGCCGGCTTCCTGCGCTACGCCCACGCCAACGACCGGCTGCACCTGGGAACCGGCAACGCGGTGCGCGCGACTCTCAACGCCCAGGGCGACCTCGGCCTCGGCACCGAGAGTCCCGCCGCCCGCCTCGACATCCGCGAGAGCGGCTCCGGCCGGGCATTGAAGCTGGACGCCGGTGCGCTGCGCGCCGAGGACGGCGGCGCCGCGGCCCGCCTGGAGCTTCAGGCCAACGGCGGCGGGCTGCGTGTGCACGGCTCGACCGCGGCCTCCAGCCGGGTGGCGGTCACCAGCGACGGACGGCTCGGCCTCGGCACCGATGCCCCCGCCGCCTCCCTCCACGTCGCCAAGAGCCAGCCCGAGCTGTCCCTGGACGTGACCGGCGGCGGCGGCTCCGCGCGCATCGAGTTCGCGGTCGCCTCGGCCGTGCGCTCGACCATCACATACGACGTCGCCAGCCAGCGAACGCTCCTCGCCAACGCCGGGGCCGTCGGCGTCACCCTGCGCGAGGACCGGGTCGGCATCAACATGGGCGCGGCCTCGCCGACCACGCACCTGCACGTGCGCGGCACCATCGGCGGCAACGCCGGCGACCCCGACAGCCATGTCGCGCTGGTCGAGAACCTGGCCGGCGCCAACGCCGACGTCCTGGCGCTCCGCATCGCCGGCGGCGTCGCCGGGGGCTCCAACAACTTCATCACCTTCTTCGACTCGACGGGGGCGGTCGGACGGATCGAGCAGAGCACGACCGTCGGCAGCAATCCCGGGACCGGCGGCAACTTCCTGAGGCTGCTCTCGGGCGGCGCCGATTTCGCCGAAGCCCTGCCGCGCGCCGAGGCCGCCGACGGCATCGGGCCGGGCCGCCTCGTCGGGGTCAAGGGCGGGTGGGTCTCCCTGGTCACGGAAGGCGCCGACGCCCTGCTGGTCACCACCGACCGCGCCGTGGTCGTCGGCAACGTGCCGATGAGCGGCGAGAGCGGCAGCGAGACGGTCGCCCTGGTCGGGCAGGTCCGGCTCCGCGTGCCGGGCGGCGTCCGATCCGGCGACTTCATCCTGCCCTCGGGCCGCAACGACGGCGAGGGACGCGCGGTGCCGCCTGCGGACCTCGTCCCGGCCCTCGCCGGGCAGGTCGTCGGCCGCGCCTGGGAGGACCGCTCGGCCGACGATCCCGAGCCGGTGACGGTCGCGGTCGGGATCCAGGGAGCCGACGCGCTCGCCGCCCTGAGCAGGGCGCTTGCGACCCAGGAAGAGAGGATCTCCAGGCTGAGCGAAACCCTGCAGTCCTTGGCGGCCGGGCTCGCCGCGCCGGAGGGATAGCTGCCGTGACCGTGCCCCAGCTCGCGATCCGCCGCCTGCACCTGATCCTGGAGGTCGATCCGGGCGAGACCGGCCGCCGGGCGCAGGAGGCGGAGACGGCCCTGCGGGCGCGCCTGGCCGACCGCCTCGCCGCCCACCTCCCGGGAGAGGGCGAGGAGGACGCGTCGGTCCTGTTGATCCGCCGCCTGGCCGTCGAGCTGACTCATCCCGCCGCGGCGCCGCTGGACCTGCTCGCCGAGCGCTTGGCCGAAGCCATCGCCGCCGGCGTCGCCGCGGCCGGCTCCGCGCAGTCCGGCGTGCTGCGGTTTCCCGATCGGGCGGCCCATGCGGCCGCCTTCATCGGCGCCCTGCTCGAGGGATCGGCCTGGGACCGCTGGTGGTTCCGCGGCTTCTCAGGGCTGCGCGCGTTGCCGCCGGGCGCCGCCGTCCGGACGCTTCTGTCGCGCGACTGGCAGAGCGCGCCAAGGGTGCTCGCCGCCTGTCCTCCGCCGCAGCGCGCGCGGCTCTGGAGGGTGCTGGCGCCGGAGGAGGCCGCCACCATCCTCACGGCCCTGGCCGCCGGCCCCGGCGGAGCGCCCGGCGAGGCCGTCTGGAGCGCCATGGCACGGGCCCTGCTCGACAGCGGCGACCTGCCCGACCCGGTCGCGGCGCTGGCCGCCGTCGTCGAGGCCGCAGCCGCACCCGGAACCGAGGGAATCGCCTGGCTGGTCCCCATCGCCCGCCGCGCGGCCGAGCTGCGGCCCCTGCTATTGGACGACCTTCCCGGGGCGGAGACGCCGACACCGGACGGGCGCGACGGCGGCGGCCGCTCCACCGCGCCGCCGGACGCCCGCCTGCGCCTGCCGGCGCCGCTGCTGGAGGCACTGCGGCTGGCCCGAGCCGCCGAGGGCGAGCGGGCCGTCCCGGCCGAAGGCTGGCGCGCCTCGCCGCTGCTCGGCTTCGCGCTGCTGCTGCCGGCGCTGCACGAGCTGCCGCTCGAGACGGCGGTCCAGGACTGGCCGAGGCCCGAGACGGCGGAGGGCGCCGGGCCGCCGGCCGCCGAGCTCGTCCGGCTGCTGATCCTGGCTGCCGCCGCCGGCGCGGAAGCGGCGCTCTGGCGCGACCCGCTGTGGCGTGACCTCTATCGCCTGCCCGGCGTCTTCGACGCGCCGGCCATCGCGGCCTGGTCCGCCGCGATCCCCGCCCCGGCTTGGCGCGGCCTGCCCGGCCAGGTCGCGGTTGCGGGCGAACCGGCCCCGCTGGGCCTGCCCCGGTCCCTTGTGCCAGGCGGCGCCGCACGGGCGGCCCTCGGACGCCTCGCCGGGCAGCTGATGCTGGGGCTCGCCCAGGGCCTTCCGGGCTTCGCCGGCGCCTCCCCCGCCTTCCTGCGCGGCAACCTGCTCGGGGCCGGCGGCAGCGCGCTGCTCGGCCGAGAGGCGATCCGCATCCGCCTGAACCGGCCGCCCCTCGACGTGCTGCTCGGCATGAGCGGGCTGGCCGAGCGGGAGGTCCGCCTCGACGACGGCCGCCGGCTGGTCCTGGAGCGCTGGCCATGAGCGGCAGCCTGCAGGCTCCCGTCTTCGCATCGGCCCTGGCGGCGCTGGACGTGCTGATCGCCGGTGAGCTGCAGCGGCTGCGCGCGCGCTACGCGCTGTCGCTCGACGAGTTCCGCGGCCTCTACGTCTCCGACGCCCTGGTCGACGCCCTGCTCGCGCAAAGCGGCGCGGGGCCGGCGGCGCCGCTGCCGCGCCTGACGGCGCCCCTGATCGCGCCGGTCGCGGAGCGGGGCCGCGCGCTCGGGCTCTGCCCGCTCGGCTGCGCGCTGCTGGTGCTGGCGCTGGCGCCGGAGCTCGACGCCCGCTACCCGACGCTCTTCGCCTACCTGAACGACGACGTGACACGGCGCTGGCCGACGCTCGATCTGGCCTGTCGGCTGCTCGTCGCGCCCGGCGACGCCGCCGGCAGCGCACGCCTGCGGACCGTGCTTTCGCCGGCGCTGCCGCTGGCGGCCGGCGGCCTGGTCGCCGAGGGCCTGCTGCTGCCGAGCGAGCCGGACGAGCCGGCGCGCCCGCTGCTGCTGCGCGGCTGGCGCGGCTCGCCCTCGCTCCTGCACCACCTGCTCCGGCTGCCGGGCCTGCCCGCGCCCGGGCTCGCCTGGCTGCCCGATCCGCCGGACGAGGGTGACCGGCGGCCCTCCCCGGAAGGGCTCCCGCCAGACCCGCCGGCGGTGCTCGTCAGCGGGCCGCCGGGCAGCGGCCGGCGAGCGGAGGCGGCCCGCTGGGCGGCCGGGCTCGGCCTGCGCGCGCTGCTCTACGACCCGCCGACGGTCGAGGCGGACGGGCCCCCGCCACCGGAGGCTCTGCGCGAGGCGGCGCTGGCGGCGCGGCTCGAAGGGGCCGTCCTGGTCCTCGACCTCGGCAACGTGCGGCCCGCCCCGCTGCGCGGCCTCGACCTCGGCGTGGCGGTCGCCCTGCTCGTCCAGGAGGCCGGCGGCTGGCCCGCGGCCCTGGCACCTCGCCTGGTGCAGCAGCGGCAGTGCCACCTGCCGGGCGTGCAGGCGCGCTCCGACTCCTGGCGGAGGTCGCTCGCGGCCCTGGGTCACAAGGCCTCGCCGAAAGCGGTAGGCGCGGTCGCCGGGCGCTTCGCGCTCGGCGAGGCGGCGATCGCCCGAGCGGCGCGCCGCCTCGGCCTGGAGGGCGAGACGGCCAGGGTCGACGCGCCGGCCCTGATCGCGGCCGCACGTGCGGAGACCACCGCCGACCTTGCCGGCCTGGCCCGGCCGGTGGTCACCTCGGCCGGCTGGGAAGAACTGGTGCTGCCCGCCGGCGCGCTCGCCCAGCTCAAGGACTTCGCCGCGGCGATCTCGGCACGCGGCCAGGTCTTCGACCTCTGGGGCTTCGGCGGCGTCGGCCGGGGCGTCGGCCAGGGCCTCGCCGCGCTCTTCTCCGGCGGCTCCGGCACCGGCAAGACCATGAGCGCCGCGGTCGTCGCCGCCGAGGTCGGCCTGGATCTCTGGCGCATCGACCTCGCCTCGACGGTCAGCAAGTACATCGGCGAGACCGAGAAGAACCTGGAGCGGCTGTTCTCCGCCGCCGGCGCCGCCAACGCCATCCTCTTCTTCGACGAGGCGGACGCCCTGTTCGGCAAGCGCAGCGAGGTCAAGGACAGCCACGACCGCTACGCCAACATCGAGATCGCCTATCTGCTGCAACGCCTGGAGGATCACGACGGCATCGTGATCCTGGCGACCAACCTCAGCCGCAACCTGGATACGGCCTTCCTGCGCCGCCTGCCCTTCGTCATCGAGTTCCCCATGCCGGACACGGCCGCGCGCGCGAAGCTCTGGCGCAAGGCGATCCCGGCGCAGGCACCGCTCTGCCCGACGGTCGAGTTCCGGGAGCTGGCGCAGCGCTTCGAGCTGAGCGGCGGCGACATCCGGACCGCCGCCCTGGAGGCCGCCTTCCTGGCGGCGGCCCGCGGCAGTCCCATCGATCCGGAGGTGCTCGATACGGCGATCCGCCGGCAGCTCATGAAGCGGGGGCAACTGCCCGGCACCCCGGCTCGGCGCCACGCCAACGGTCAGGCCGCGCCGCCGGCCCCGGCAGCCGCTGGCCGCGCGCGCGGGGCGGGACCGGGGGCGGCGTCGAGCAACGGAGCCGGGCCGTGAGCCGGCCGGCGCGGGAGCCGGCGGCCAAGGCCGCGGCGGCCGAACCGGCGGGACGGCAGGAGCGTGCCACGGCGCGGCCGGAGCCCTCGACTGGCGGCCTGCCCGGCAACCAGCTGCTGCAGGCGGCGGCAGGCGGCGGCTCGCCGCTCGACGCTCCGACGAGACGGCAGGGCGAGGCCCGCCTGGGCGTCGATCTTTCGGGGGTCCGGCTGCACCGCGGCGCGGCCGCCGACCGGGTGACCGCCGGCCTCGGCGCCCGCGCGCTCTCCCGCGGCGACAGCATCCTGCTCGGCGGCGCCGCCGACCGCGACGACCTCGGCGACGAGCAGCTGCACGTCGCCCAGGAGCGCCCCCTCGGTCGGCGCGACGAGCGCCCGCTCAGCACCGGCGGCGATGCGGCCGAGCAGGAGGCGGTGCGCTGGGCCGACGACCTGTGGCGGCCCGGGCCGGTGCTGCCGCTCGCGCAGGCGCCGCGCGCCGCCGTCAGCCGGGAGGACGGGCCCGCTGCGCCCGAACCTGGCTGGAGCTTCGATCCCTATGCCGAGGACGTCGTCGGCCTCGGCAACCACGACCTTGTGCTGCGCACGCTCGCGGTCCGGCAGTGGCTGGCCAACCACAGCCTCGTGGAGCTCGACTACGAGGCGCACCTGATCCTGCGCGACCGGCTCGACCTGGAGCGCGACTTCCGCATCGAGCTGGGCCACCTCTGGCTGGAGGAGATCGAGCAGGGCGCGACCCTGTCCCTGGTCCGCCTGATGCAGGGCGCCAACGGCGCCCTCGACATCGTCGCGGTCAGCAACCCCGATCTCATCAACGGCACGGCGCAGGACCTGGGCGGCGAGCCGATCATGAGCACGGCCCAGTTCGAGGCCTACCTGACCCGCAACGGCATCGGACGGGTCCGCCTGGAGGACTACCTGGCCGAGGTCGCCCGGGTCCAGTTCGGCGCCTCGGAGGACTTCGTCCCCGGCCAGCCCGGCAGCGACCGGCCGCCGAGCGGCACCGCCTTCTCCCGCTTCGACACCGGCGACCCGCGCACCTTGCCCCCCGGCGAGGACGCCGCCGCCGAGCTGGCGCGGCTCTATGGCATCTCCGGTGCCAACGCCTATGCCAGCCCGCGCGACGTCGCCCTGACCCGCGCCTTCGGCAACCAGAGCCCGGCAGGCCGCCAGGGCGCGATCTCCGAGGCCTACTTCGGCACCGGCCCGGACGCGCTCTACGGCTTCGGCGTCATCGATCAGAACGTGCGGACGCCGAGCCACCCGCGCACCGACTTCCAGCTGCTGTTCGGCGACCAGTTCGACCTTTCGGTGAAGTCGCGCGTGCCCGGCACCGCAGCCTCCCAGAGCGGCAGCCTGACGCAGCAGTATCACAACTACCTGGAGGGCCACGCCCGCCTGCTCGGCGCCGATCCCGGCTACAGGGGCTTCGACCAGTTCATGGCGACCTCGGCGCGGGGGCGGACCGCGGCCGAGGTGCGCGCCCAGTCCGCCCTGGTCGTCGACGCGAGCGACTTCGAGGGCTACCGCGGCCTCCTCGCCGATCCGCTGTCGAGCAGCGGCGGCGCCTCCGACCTGCCCAACTATCAGCGCAGCGCCGTCACCCGGATCTACGACGGCGTCCTGCAGGACCGGCCGATCGACGTCGGCGACGGTGGCCCTAGCCTGCGCACCATCGCCGACCTGGACGCCGCGCTACAGTCTGGCCGGATCGGCATCATGCAGCACACCGCCCTGCTGAACGGCGTCAGCGCCGAGGCGGCTGCCCAGGTCAGACCGAACATCGGCTTCGGCACACCGCAGAGCCAGGCCTTCCACGACGCCTTCGGCGGCCTGCACCCGGGCCTGCGGCCCGAGGCGCCGCCGGCGCCGGCGCAGCGCTTCAGCGCCAGCCGGCGCACGGGCACCGCGCGCGCCGGCTCCGCCAGCCGTCTCGACCAGTTCAGCAGCTACCTGCGCAACCAGTCGGAGATGTTCGGCGAAGGCGGCCGCCTCCTGCACGTCGATCCAGCCGACGTGCCGGCCTACCAGGCACTGCTGCGCGACCCCTTCGCGCGCGAGCCGACCGCCGGCGGCGGCGCCTCGCCGCGGCGCAACTACCAGCGCGCCGACCTGACCCGCGTCTACGACGGGCTGCTGGCCGCCACGCCGGTCCGCTCGGCTGCCGGAGAGGAGTTCCGCAGCGTCGCCGCGCTCGACCAGGCGCTCGAGCAGGGCCGTCTGACGACGCGCGAGCACTACCAGCTGGTCGACCGCGTCGGGCGCATGGCGGCGCGCACCGTCGCGCCCGACGTGCCGACCCCGACGACGGCGGCCGAGGCTCGCGCGCGCGCCGACTACGACAGCGCCCGCGCCCGCGCCAACGACTACATCCGGCGCGTCGCCTCGCCCGAGTACATGCATTCGGTCGGCCAGGGCGGCGGCCTGCGCGGCGACCTCCACGCCATGCGCACCTACGGCGGCCGGGGCGGTCTCCTCGGCGTCGCGATGGGCGGCGGCATGGAGGCCTGGAACAGCCGCGAACAGGGGTTCGGGAACCTGGAGACCTGGGAGCGCATCGGCGGCGCCGCCGGGCGCGAAGGCCTGCGCAGCGGCCTCAGCTCCTCGCTGGAGACGGCGGCGGCCTCTCGCACCAGCGCCTACCTGCTGCGCGAGGGGCTGGAGGTCTCGGCCGCCCGCTCGCTGGCGATGCGCGGCGCCTCCCGGGCGGTGCCCGGCGGCGTGGTCGACATAGGCTTCGAGGGCTACAGCATCCTGACCGAGGACCGGGAGCATTCGGCGGGCGAGGTCTCCTACCGGATGGGCCGCTCCTTCGTCATCGGCGGCGCCTCGGCGGCGGCCGGCTCCGCCATGGGCGCCGCTGCGGCCGGGGCGGTGGCCGGATCGGTGGTGCCGGGCGTCGGCACTGCCATCGGCTTCGTCGTCGGGCTGATCGGCGGCGCCCTGGTCGGCTGGGCGCTGAGCGAAACGATCCCGCGCTACGACGAGCTCGGCGGCGGCCCGGCCCGCGACAGCTCCGGCAACCGGGTCATGTTCCGCAGCGAGTACGACCGCTACCTCGCAGAGGGGCGCTGCCTGCCGAGTCACCACCAAAGGATCCACGTCATCGAGGATCCCTTCGACTTCGCCCAACGCCCCTCGCTCCTGCCGCTGCTGCCGGCCGCGCAGGCCGCACCGTCCGACCCGCGCGCGCACGCCGCGCCGCAGCCGCCGAGCTGGCAACAGACCAGCCCCGCGGATCTGGCCGCGATCCAGGCCTGGATCGAGGCCAGCGGGCCGACGACGGCCGGACCCTGAGGCGAAGGCGGCGATGTCCCCGTCCCGGCGCCAGACGCCCCTGCCGAAGCCCGACCTCCGCAAGACCGCCTCGGCGCCTGTCCCCGGCGCCCCGCCGCACCGCCCGCCACCGCCGGGGGTCGGCAACCAGGCGATGATCCGGCTGATGACGGAGCCGGGTGCGGCGCGCGACGCCCCGGCGGAGCGGCAGGCCGAGGAGGTTGCCCGCAGGGCGACGAGCCTCTCCGACGAGGCCCTGTTCGAGTCGGCGCCCGCCGCGCCTGGCGGGGGATGGGCTGCCGGCGCGCCGGCGACGGCCGGCGCGCTCGCGGCGCTCCGCACCCGCGGGCCGCCGCACGACCCGGCGACGCGCGCCTACTTCGAGCAGCGCTTCGGGCAGGACTTCCGCGGCGTGCGGGTGCATGCCGACGGACGCGCGTCACAGGCCGTCAGGGACCTCTCGGCCCGCGCCTATACGGTCGGCAGCCACATCGCCTTCGCCGACGGACGGTATTCGCCCGCGAGCGGCGAGGGTCGCCGGCTTCTGGCGCACGAGCTGGCGCACGTCGTGCAGCAGGCCGGCGGCGCCCAGGCGATCCAGCGCGCACCGGACCCCGACCTCGAGGAGGAAGAGGAGGAGGCGCCCGCTCTTTCGGGGCCGCCGCAGCCCGGCCTGCCGCTGTTGTCGGACCCTCGGTTCCTCTGCGGCGGGGGGCCCTGCTGGGAGCCCGAAACCGATCCGTACCACAGCGCGCTCGAGGCTGGGCGGCAGGAAGAGCGGAAGCTGGAGGAAGCCCGTCTGGCTCACCAGGAGGAGACCCGGCACGACAACGCCTTGCTGCTGGCGCGGCGGCTCGAGGAGCACCGCTACGCCAAAAGCGTTATCCTGGAGCTGCTGGGCCAGGGCGGCCTGTTGCACATCGTCCGGCATTTCGGCTGCGACCTGCCGAGCTGGCACACCAGGCCGGAGACCTACCGCACCTGCGTCAGGACGGCCCTGCTGAAGTACGACACCCATTGGCGAGAAGCGCGCGGCCTCTATCAGGGCGCCCAGTACCAGACCCAGGAGCAGACCGGCAGGAGCAGCCGCTACGCCGAGGAGCGTCGGGCACGGGACGCCTTCGACGCGGCCTGGACCTCGGGCCTCGGCCACGTCACCGGATCCTTCCTGGGCGCCGTCGGCGCCCAGGTCGCCAGCCTCTTCACCGACGACCCCCGGAAGATCGCCGCCGCCGCCGCCTTCGGGGCGGGGCTCTCCAACACGGCGGGCAACCTCGCCCAGGCCACGGCCCTGCGGAACACCTATACGCCCGAGGTCGTCGGACCGGTCAATCCGGTCGGCGCCTGGCGCTATGCCGGACCAGCGCGAACGACCGCGCCCGGGCCGGGCGGCACCGTCGCGCCGGCCCCCCAAACCGTGCCGATGCCGAGGCCGGACGCGTCGTCGCCGGAACCGGCCGCGATACCGACTCTCCGGCCGCCCTCCACGCCGATGCGCAGGCCGCCGGGCGGCGGCGAGCGCGGGCCGATGGGCGCCACGGAGAACACGGTCCTGCCCTACCCGGTGTCGAGGCCGGCCGTCGAAGCCCTGCCGCGGTCCTCACCCCCGCTCGGCGGCGCCGCCTACTCGAGCGACCCTGCCTGGCAGCCGCCGGCCGGCGAGACGCGCCAGCGCGCCGCCACCGGGCCCTGGCTCGCCGAGCAGCTCGAAAAGGTTTCGGATCCCGCGCACCCCCTGCACGTCCTGACCGTGGAGGTCTCGGCCCCCGGCGGAGGAACCGCCCGCGACTGGCGCACCACCAGCTTCGAGACCAAGGCCGGCGAGACGCTGACCGGCCGCTACGCGGGCAGCGAGGAGGGCCCGACCGTTCAGGTCGGCCACCGCGACGCCTTCGCGTCGAGGGCGCCGGAAAAGTTCATGCTGGAGGATGCCGACTTCAACCAGCTGTCGGGCCAGGCGATCGAGAGCCGGGGCGCCTACAGCTACAAGGTGGCCGTGCTGGTCGGCCCGCCGGGCAAGGAGGTGCCGATCGAGCTGGGCACCCTGCTGCAGCTGGAGCGGCTCGGCCGCGTGCCTCTGGGCACCGCGCTCAACGCGCCGAAGATGAAGTGAAGGGCCGTCGCGCAGGCCGGATCAGCCGTGGCGGTCGCCCTCCCATGCCGGCTCCTCGGACAGGCGGAACATCTCGGGCGACAGGCCGGCGCGCTTGATCATGCGCCCCAGATGGCGCCGCTCGGTGCCGGCGGTGCGCGCCGCGGCGGAGACATTGCCGCGGGTCCGGCACAACAGCCACTCCAGATAGCGCCGCTCGAACTCCCGGAGGCAGCGCGCCTTGGCCCGCTTCAGGCCGCCGTCGTAGTCGCCTTCGTCGGAGGACGGCGCGGCCGCCTCCGGCCCGACCTCCTCGGCACCTCCCGCCCCGCGACCGTCGGCGACGGCCAGCGGCGCCGCCCGACCGATCCCTGCCAGCACGCCGAGCGGGAGGGCGTCGAGCCGCCCCTCCTCGGCCAGGATGGCGGCGCGGTGCATGACGTTCTCCAGCTCGCGGACGTTGCCGGGCCAGGAATGGGCCAGCAGCGTCCGGCGCAGGTCCGGCCCGAGCCGCGCCGGCAGGCGGCCGTACTGCCGGGCGAAACGGAGGAGGAAGTGTTCGGCGAGCAGCAGGACGTCGTCCTCGCGCGCCCGCAGCGGCGGCACCTCGACCGGCGCCACGTCCAGGCGGAACAGCAGGTCCTGTCGGAAGGTGCCGGCCTCGACCAGACAGCGCAGGTCGGCGTTGCTGGCGGCGACGATGCGCACGTCGGCCTGGACCGTCGCCTCGGCGCCGAGCGGGCGGTAGCGCCGGTCCTGCAGGAAGCGCAGCAGCGCGACCTGGGCCCGGCAGCTCAGCGCGTCGACCTCGTCGAGCAACAGGGTGCCGCCCTCTGCGAGCGCCACCATCCCCTTCTGCTGCGCCCTTGCGTCGGTGTAGGCACCGCGGCTGTGGCCGAACAGCTCGTTCTCAAGCAGGGAGTCCGGCAGGGCGCCGCAGTTGACCGGCACGAAGGGCCGCTCCCGCCGCCCGCTGAGATAGTGCAGGGCGCGCGCGACCAACTCCTTGCCGGTCCCGGTCTCCCCATAGATCAGGACCGGAACGTCGCAGACGGCGTAGCGGGCGACGAAGGCGAGGATCCGGCGGAAGGAGGGCGACGCCCCGACAATGCCCAGATCGCGAAAGAGTGACATCTCTGACAAGCCTGCACTCCCCCTGCCACCAGCCTGGTCCAACGTTCGGTGCGGCCGGAGTAAGAGGTGCCCCTCTCGGCGCCTCCAAAACCTCGTTCAATCCCCCAATTGCAGGGCGGCGCCTTCCCAAGGGCGCAGGCGACCCGCCGGACCGAAGCCCAGCCTCAGGACGAAATCTCGCGTCGCCGGTGCGGCGATGAAAGTCGTGACACCACTCAGTGTAGGAAATTCTAGCACCTCCCGGCGCGCGCGGCGCGCCAAAAAGTAGCCTGCAGGGGGCGGCGCGGCGCCACTTCCGGTAGCTGCCGTCTCCGGCCGGGCGTCGGCCATCGACAGGGCGGAAGCGCCCGCCGTAAGCTCGCCCCATGACCAAGCCCGCGATCACCGAGCCCTTCGAGAACCTGCACGACCAGATCCTCGACGCCGTCGGCGAGGAGGGGGTGGTCGCCGCGCCGGCGGACATGGCGCGTTACCTCGCCGAGGAGCGCGGCCGCTTCGTCGGCCGGGCCGCCTTCGTCGTGCGCCCGGCCAGCACGGCCGAGGTCGCCGAGGTCGTGAAGCTCTGCGCCGCGGCCGGCGTCGGCGTCGTGCCCCAGGGCGGCAACACCTCCCTGGTCGGCGGCTCGATCCCCTTCGAGGAGGGCGACGAGATCGTGCTGTCGCTGGAGCGCATGACCCGGATTCGCGAGCTCGATGCGGACAACTTCACGATCACGGTCGAGGCCGGCGTCATCCTGCAGCAGGTCCAGGAAGCCGCCGCCGCCGCCGACCGCCTGTTCCCCCTCAGCCTGGGCGCCGAGGGCTCCTGCCGGATCGGCGGCAACATCGCCAGCAACGCCGGCGGCGTCCAGGTCCTGCGCTACGGCAACATGCGCGACCTGGTGCTCGGCCTGGAGGTCGTGCTGCCCGACGGGCGAATCTGGGACGGTCTGCGGGCGCTGCGCAAGGACAACACCGGCTACGACCTGAAGCAGCTCTTCGTCGGCTCCGAGGGCACGCTGGGCGTCGTGACGGCGGCGGTGCTCAAGCTCTACGCCCGGCCCCGCGAGGTCGTCACCGCCTTCGTCGCCGTGCCCGACCCGGCGGCGGCCCTGGCCCTGCTCGGCCGCCTGCGCGCCGCCTCGGGCGAGAGCGTCACCTCCTTCGAGCTGATCCCGCGCCTGATCCTGGAGTTCGCGCTGCGCCACATCGAGGGCTGCCGCGACCCGCTGTCGGCGCCGCAGCCCTGGTACCTGCTGGTCGAGCTGTTCGGCGGCCGCGAGGACGGCGGCCTGCGCGAGGCGCTGGAGGAGGCGCTGGCGGCGGCCTACGAGGACGGCACGGTGCTCGACGCCGCCCTGGCCGAGAGCGAGACCCAGCGCCGCGCCTTCTGGCAGCTGCGCGAGAACCTGACCGAGGCGCAGAAGTTCGAGGGCGGCTCGATCAAGCACGATGTCTCGGTGCCGGTCTCGGCGGTGCCGGCCTTCCTGAAGGAAGCCGAGGCCAAGTGCCGCGAGCTGGTGCCAGGCTGCCGCCCGGTGCCCTTCGGCCACCTCGGCGACGGCAACATCCACTTCAATGTCAGCCAGCCCGAGGGCGGCGGCGCGGCCGAACGCGAGGCCTTCCTGGCCGGCTGGGACGCCATGAACCGCGCGGTCCACGACATCGTCCACCGCCACCGCGGCTCGATCTCGGCCGAGCACGGCATCGGCCGCCTCAAGCTGGCCGAGAACGCCCGCTTCAAGAGCCCGGTCGAGCTCGACCTGATGCGCGCGGTCAAGCAGGCGCTGGACCCACACGGGATCATGAACCGGGGCAAGGTGCTGTGACCGGCGCGCCGTCCCGGTCCAAGCCGCACCTTCTTCCCCTCGAGTCCCTCGGCTAGCGGGGCTTGATCGCGATGCCGCGATACTGGTGGGTGAATCACAAGCAGACGGCCACCCAGGAAGTCGAGGGACAGTACCTCTGGTCGCCCAAAACCAGCCGAGGTGGGACGAGGAACGAATTCTACAACAACATGCGGCGCGCCAGTCCGGGCGACCTGGTGATTTCCTACTCGGACCAGCACGTCCGACAGATCGGACGCGTGACGGAATTTGCCGTGACAGCCCCGAAGCCGAGAGAGTTCGGCAGCATCGGAGAAAACTGGAGCCAGGACGGTTGGTACCTGCCGGTCTACTGGACTCCCCTCCTTCCCGCAGTGCGCCCGCGAGACCTGATCGACGTGCTGCGACCGCTTCTGCCGACCGTCTATTCGCCCATCCGGCCCGCAACGGGGCTGGGGAACCAGGGCGCATACCTGGCGGAGATTTCCGAGGGCGTTTTCGACACGGTCGTCGCTGGAGCCTCCCTCGATCGCCAGGCTCTGGCGCGCGGCGGCGCGAACAGCCTCACATACCAGTCCGTCGTCGAAGGCCTCGACGATGCCGTCGAGGACCGGATCCGCCAGGACTCCGGATTGGACGAGACCATCAGGCAGAGCGTCGTACAGGCCCGCCGTGGCCAGGGGCGCTTCCGGGCCAACGTCGAAGCGCTCGAGCCCTTCTGCCGGGTGACGGGAATCACCAATCCCTCCTTGCTGATCGCGAGCCACATCAAGCCCTGGCGGGTCTGCGAGTCGGCGCACGAGCGGCTCGACGGGTTCAACGGCTTCCTGCTCACGCCCGATGTGGACCTGCTCTTCGACCGCGGCTTCATCAGCTTCGAGGACGACGGCGCAACGCGGGTTTCGAAGCGGGTCGACGAGTGGGATCTGCAGCGTCTCGGCTTGGACCAATTCATCGGGCGGGAGCGCGGCCTCGCGGAAGCCGCTGCCGCGTGGCAGATGACCAGCATGGCGTCTGCCCGGCGCTCCTACCTCGCCTATCATCGAAAGGAAGTCTTCATCGAGTGAGGAGGGCCGAACCGCAAGACTGAGCGGTCAAGCGGAGAGAGCGCGCGCAGACGGCAAGCCATGGCGAATACCGCCAACCGTAATTGAAACGGTCCCACTACCCGCCCAGGCACAGGTTGACCCGGCGCGGCTGCCGTTGCTTGATGACGGGCCCGACAACCAGCGCGAGTTCGTCCGATGCCCACTCCCGCCCCTCGCCCAGGGAGCAACGTGCTCGCCGCCTGCCTGCTGGTCGCTGCCGGTCTGTTCCCTGCCGGCCTCTTTGCCGCGGCGCCGGCCGACGCGGCGGAGCCCTTGCCGCCACCGCAGACGCCGGGCGTGGCGGTGCCCGCCGGGCAGGCCGAGTGGGCGGTGGCGCAGCTCGACGGGCTGGTGGCCGAGCTCCTGGAGCGCAGCGGGCTGCCGGGCCTGGCCGTCGCCGTCGTGCATCGGGGCGAGACGGTCTATGCCAAGGGCTTCGGCCTGCGCCGGCGCGGCGAACCGGCGGCCGTCGATGCCGACACGGTCTTCCAGCTCGCCTCGGTCTCGAAGTCCATCGGCGCCACCGTGGTCGCACAGCAGCTGGCTGCCGGAGTCGATTGGGAAACTCCCGTCTCGCAGCACCTGCCCTGGTTCACCCTCGCGGACGCCTGGGTCGGACGGAGCGTGACCATCGGCGACCTCTATGGCCACCGCTCAGGCCTGCCGGAGCATGCCGGCGACGACCTCGAGGACCTCGGCTACGGCCGCCACGAGGTACTGGAGCGCCTGCACCTGCTGCCGCTGCACCCCTTCCGCGCGCACTACGCCTACACCAACTTCGGCCTGACGGCGGCGGCCGAGGCGGTGGCGGCGGCCGCCGGCCTCGACTGGGCGACGCTCTCCGAGCGGTCGCTCTACCGGCCGCTGGGAATGACGGCGACCAGCTCGCGCTTCGCCGATTTCGAGGCGCGCGAAAACCGGGCCCACGGCCACGTCCTGGGGCCCGAGGGCTACGCGCCGCTCCACCAGCGCCAGCCCGACGCCCAGTCGCCGGCCGGCGGCGTCAGCGCCAGCGTCCGGGACGTGGCGAAATGGATGGCCCTGGTGCTGGCGAACGGCCGCCACGAGGGTCGGCCGCTGATAGCGCCTAAGGCGCTGCTGCCCGCGATCACCGCACAGTCGGTCGCCTCGCCGTCCTATGCCGCCGACGCGCGGCCCAGCTTCTACGGCTTCGGCTTCAACGTCGCGGTGCAGCCCTCCGGGCGGACCAGCCTCGGCCATTCCGGCGCCTTCGCCCTCGGCGCTGCGACCAACTTCCTGATGATTCCCTCGCTCGATCTCGGCATCGCGGTGCTCAGCAATGCCGCCCCCATCGGCGCCGTCGAGGCGCTGGCCGCGAGCTTTGCCGACCTGGCCCAGTTCGGGAAGGTCACGCGCGACTGGTTGCCGGCCTACGGCGCGCGGATGGAGCAGATGACGGCGCCGGTCGGCAGCCTCGTCGGACAGCCGCGGCCGGCGTCGCCGAAGCCGGCGCGGCCCCGTTCGGCCTTCGTCGGGCGCTACGCCAACGCCTACTTCGGCGAGGCCGTGGTCGAGCAGCGCGGCGAGACCCTCGTCCTGCTGCTCGGGCCGGAGCGCCGGGCGCACGCGCTAACGCACTGGGACGGCGACACCTTCACCTATGTGCCGTTCGGCGAGAACGCTCCCGCCGGCTCGCTCTCCAGCGTCGCCTTCGCGGGCGCCGGAATCGGCCGCGCCACTGCCGTCACAGTCGAGTTCCTCGACAAGAACGGCCTCGGCACCTTCAGCCGGCAGTAGAGCGCCCGCGCCCGCGGAGACCCTCGGCGCGAGGCGAGGCTCGGCGATCGGGTCGTTGACCGCCCTCGCCATCGCCACCGAGGCGGAGAGACCGAAGCGATCGAGCGCGATATTGAGGCTGACACCGTGCCGGTGCGAAGGCGGCGTAGAAGACCCCCGAAGCCTGCCGCCTCTGCAGGGGTCGGCCGCTCGGTGTCGCCCTGCATGACCACCCCTCGGGTCACGGCGAGACCCGCCCGGGCAGGCGCACGTTCCGGCCTGCGCAAGGTCCGGAACGGCGCAAGTCCCGTGCGCTCTCACCTGCGCGGGTCGTCGTCCTCGTTCACGTACTCGATGCTCCAGGGCCCCATACTGTTGAGCTGGATGACCGTTTCGCCTTTCGCATAGACGTAGTGGGTCATGCCCGGCTCGAAGCCGAAGAAGCTCCCGGTCTCGAGTACTTCGGCCGTCGCGCGATCGGCCTCTTCGCCCGTCCCGAGAAGGAGCGTGCCAGAGATGATCGTCACGATCTCCGGCCTTGGGTGGGTATGGGGCGCGATGTGGTAGCCGTCCGGCAGTTTCAGGCGGAGCGCGAAGAGTTCCTCCGCGCCGGGGTCGCCATAGAGGACGGCCGCCTCCGCTCCCTTCTCGATCGATGCCGGGCCGGGACCCCATTCGACGGTCCCCGCCGGCACGACGGCATGCCCCTCGGCGGCGGGGGCGGGCGAAGCGGCCGCCATGGCGCAGCCGGCAGCCGCCAGGGCAACCATCGAAATCCAGGCGGTTCGTCCGGCTGATGCGCCAGGCTCGGTCCTGAAGATGCTCATGTTCTCGCTCCTCTGCTTGTCGTCGTCAGGCGGGACGACCGCAGGCCTATCACTCTGCCACGCCTGGACGGGCGGCGCGGCCCTGGACAACCCCGCGCCTGTAAGCTTGGCGGTCCCGACGGGTTGTCGCGTGCGACGTTCGTCGTATAGTCGGGAGGCGCCAACGTCGTGCGGCTCTCGCGAGCTTGGAGTCCTTCTTGAGGAACGCCTGCTCTGCGCGGGCCGGCGCGGCTGCCACTGACCGAGGGCTTCCCATGGCCAGGAGCAGCGAGGAGGTCCCAAGCCTCGTCCACCGCATCTACGACGCTGCGGTCGATCCCGCCCTCTGGCCGGACGCTCTGGTCGCCCTCACCGACGCGGTCGGCGGATCCCAGGTGATGATGGGCATCCACGATGTCTCCCAGGGTTCCGCCGTCGTGGTCGCGCCGCGCATGGATCCCGCCCATCTGGCGAGCTACCGGGAGCACTGGGGACGGGGCGACATCCTGTGGCAGCGCACGAACCGGGCGCCGATCGGGTGCGTCCTCCACGCGGAGCGCTTTGCACCACGGGAGGAGCTGGTCAGGACGCCCTTCTACAACGAGTGGTACCGCCCGCTCGGCCTGGGGACGGCTGGTCTGGGGGTGAATCTCTTCACCGACGACGGCCTCCCGGGGGTCTGCGGCATCAAGCGATCGTCGGAGCGGGCCGAATTTTCGGCCGAGGAGGTCGCTCTCTTCGCGGCCATCGTCCCGCATCTGGTTCGCGCGGTGGAGATTCAGCGCAGGCTGCAGCGCGCGAGCATCGCTTGCGAGGCCGCGCTCACTCTCGGCGGGCCGGTCCAGGGCGGCACGCTCCTGGCCGACGAGGCCGGCCGGTGCGTCGAGGCGAACGAGGTCGCCCAGACCATCCTGGATGCCGGCGACGGCCTGCTCCTCGAGAACGGACGGCTCGCCGGAACAAACGCCTCGACGACGGCGAGGCTGAGACGGTTGATCGCCGGCTGCGCCCGGCCCTCGATCTCGCGGAAAGCCGCGGGTGGCAGCCTGAAGATCCCGCGCGACCGGGAGCGCCCGCCGCTCCTCATCGAAATCGCGCCGCTCGACACCGGCCCCCGCGAAACGGAGCCCGATTGGCTGGGGCTTTCATCGCAGCTTGCGGTTCTCACGCTCACGGACCCGGAGCGTCAGCAAGCGCTGGCCAGGGAGTCTCTCAGAACCCGCTTCGACCTGACGCCGGCGGAAGCGAACCTGGCGATGGAGGTGGCGAGGGGCGACGGAAGACAGGCCGCTGCTGCTCGCGCCGGCATCTCCCTCGGCACGGCGCGAACGCATCTCTCGCGGATCTTCGACAAGCTCGGAGTCCAGCGCCAGGCTGAGTTGGTTCGCCTGGTCCTGGAAGTCAGCGGGAGCCCACGGGAATGAGGGGGGGGCCGACGGAGCACGGTCCAGGACGCCGGCAAGCATGCCGCTCACATCGGAACCGATCCCCTGGAAGCCGCAACCTCGCCGCCATTTGCTGCAGGACAAGAGGCGCGACTCCTTCCGGGGCAGACTTGGGGGACTCGCCGGAGACAGCCCGGCGAGGCGAAAGGAAACGCCATGCCCCCGTCCCACACTGCCGAGTCCGCCTGGTTCGACGCCCTGATGGCGCGCGAGGACCTCTTCGACCGCCTCGCCGAGCTCGACGGCGGCGTCGCCAAATTCCAGCGCGTGCTGCTGGAGGAGGAGACGGCGCGGCGCCTCTCGCTCGGCGACGTCGCCGCCATGCTCGCCACCACGCCCGAGGACCTGGTGGCGCTGGCCGACGGCGCCGACCTGCCGGGCCTCGCCGCGACGCCGGCGCTGCCGCCCGTGGCGGTCGCCTGGGAAGAGCTGGGGGCGGGCCTGAAGCCCGACGCCCTGGTCGACACGCGGCCGATCTTCGAGGCCGGCTTCGAGCCCTTGCCGGCGCTCCTGGACGCTGCCGAGGCCCTTGCCGAGGGCGGCCTGCTCCTGGTAATCGCGCCCTTCCACCCGCAGCCGCTGCGCCGCCTGCTCGGCCGGCGCGGCTTCACCTCGGCGGCGCGGCAGGAGCCCGACGGCTGGCGCATCGCCTTCCGGCGCGAGCGGAGCCTTCCCCGGGCGGCATGAGCCGGCGGCCGGCGGTTGGCAGTGCGACGGCAGGGGGCTACATAGGCCTTCGATCCCGCCAGCACCCGGAGCCCTTCGATGACCGACTACCGCGCCCCGCTCGACGACATGCGCTTCGTGCTCCAGGAGATCGCCGGGCTCGGCCGGATCGCCGAGCTGGAGCCTTTCGTCGAGGCGACGCCGGAGCTGGTCGAGGCGGTGCTGGAACAGGCGGGGCGACTCGCCGCCGAGGAGATCGCGCCGCTCAACCAGCTAGGCGACCTGCAGGGCTCGGTCTTCCAGAACGGCGTGGTGCGCACGCCCGAGGGCTTCCGCGCGGCCTACCGCCACTACGTCGAGGGCGGCTGGAACGCCCTGCCCTTCGACCCGGAATACGGCGGCCAGGGGCTGCCCTGGGCGCTGGCCTCGGCGGTCTCGGAGATGTGGAACTCGGCGAACATGGCCTTCGCGCTCTGCCCGCTGCTCAACATGGGCGCGGTCGAGCTGCTGCAGCACCACGGCTCGCCTGAGCAGAAGGCGAGCTACCTGCCGAAGATGATCGCCGGCGAGTGGTCGGGGACCATGAACCTGACCGAGCCCCAGGCCGGCTCCGACGTCGGCGCGGTCAAGACCCGGGCCACCCCGGCCGGTGCGGACGGCAGCTACCGTATCGTCGGGCAGAAGATCTACATCACCTACGGCGAGCACGACCTGTCGGAGAACATCGTCCACATGGTCCTGGCCCGCACGCCCGGGGCGCCGGCCGGCACCAAGGGCATCAGCCTGTTCATCGTGCCGAAGTTCCTGCCCAACGCCGAGGGCGGCCCGGGCCAGCGCAACGACCTGCGCTGCGCCTCGATCGAGCACAAGCTCGGCATCAAGGCCTCGCCGACCTGCGTCATGGCCTTCGGCGACGACGGCGGCGCCACCGGCTTCCTCGTCGGCGAGGAGAACCGGGGCATGGAGTACATGTTCACCATGATGAACAACGCGCGCCTGGCCGTCGGCATCCAGGGCGTGGCGATCGCCGAGCGCGCCTACCAGCAGGCCCGCGACTACGCTCGCCAGCGCGTCCAGGGCCGCGCGCTCGGCTCGAAGGACCCGGCGCCGGTGGCGATCGTCGAGCACCCCGACGTGCGCCGCACGCTGATGCTGATGAAGGCTCAGACCGAGGCGGCGCGCGCGCTGGCCTACTACACCGTGGCCGGCATGGACTTCGCGCGGGCGCACCCCGACGCCGGCGAGCGCCGGCGCCGCCAGACCGAGGTCGTCGAGCTGCTGACCCCGGTGGTCAAGGCCTGGTGCACCGACCTCGGCGTCGAGATCGCCTCGCTCGGCATCCAGGTCCACGGCGGCATGGGCTTCATCGAGGAGACGGGGGCGGCACAACACTACCGAGACGCCCGCATCAACCCGATCTACGAGGGCACCAACGGCATCCAGGCGCTCGACCTGATCGGCCGCAAGATCGCCCGCCTCGACGGCCAGCCGGTCCGGGCCTTCGCGGCCGAGGTACGGGCCTTCGTCGAGGGCGGAAACGGCGGCGGGACCGCTTCGGACCTGCCCGCGATCCGCGCCGCGCTGGGCGAGGCGCTGACCGCCTTCGAAGCGGCGACCGACTGGCTGCTCGAAAGCTTCGCACGCGACCCCCGCGAGGCGGCGAGCGGGGCCGGCGCCTACCTGCGCGCGCTCGGCACCCTGGCCGGCGGCTGGCTGCTCGGCAAGGGCGCCGAGGCGGCGGCGGCGCGCCTCGCCGAGGGCACTGGCGACGCGGCGTTCCTGTCAGCCAAGCTCGTCACCGCCCGCTTCTACGCCGACGTGGTCCTGCCCCAGGTCGCCGCCAACGCTGCCGCCGCTGCGCAGGGCGCCGGCAGCACCCTGGCCCTGGCCGAAGCCGACTTCTGACGAGGGACCCACCTGCGCGTCGCCCTGAGCCTGTCGAAGGGCGTCAAGACACTGGCCCCGTCACGTCGTTTGGCGGGACTCCGGCGGCGGGTTTAAGGCTTGCTTCACCATGGAGCGGCTAGATTGGGACGTCCCGACCGCAGGGGTTCCGCTCCCACCACGGACACAGAGCCAGATGACCGCCAGAATCGCGACCGCGGCGCCGCTGCGTCAGCGCATCGAGCAGCACCTGACCTTTTCGCTGGGCAAGAGTCCGGCCACGGCGAGCCCGCGCGACTGGCGCCTCGCCCTGTCGCGGGCGGTGCGCGACGAGATCGTCACGCCCTGGCTTGCCGCCGAGCAGAGGGCCCAGGCCGAGCAGCGCAAGCGGGTCTACTACCTGTCGATGGAGTTCCTGGTCGGCCGGCTGCTGCAGAACGCGGTCGCCAACCTCGGCCTCGAGGACCTGGTGCGCGACGCCCTGGCCGACCTCGGCGCCGACTACGACGCCATCGTGCTCGACGAGCCGGACGCCGCGCTCGGCAACGGCGGGCTCGGGCGCCTGGCGATCTGCTTCATGGATTCCCTCTCGAGCCTGGGCATCCCGGCCTACGGCTACGGCATCCGCTACGCCCACGGCCTGTTCCGCCAGCGCTTCCACGGCGGCTGGCAGGTCGAGGAGGCCGAGGACTGGCTCGCCGACGGCTCCCCTTGGGACTTCGAGCGGCCCGATCAGGCGGTGGCAATCGGCTTCGGCGGCACGGTTGCCGGCAGCCGCGGCGACGCAGCGGTCTGGACGCCGGCCGAGGTCGTGACGGCCGCCGCCCACGATACCCCGGTGCCGGGCTGGCGCGGCACCTGGGCCAACACCCTGCGGCTCTGGTCGGCGCGCCCGACCCAGCCCTTCGACCTCGCCGCCTTCAACCGCGGCGACTTCGCCGGGGCGGCGGCGCCGGCGGTGCTGGCCGAGACGATCAGCCGCGTGCTCTACCCCGACGACTCGACCGAGCAGGGCCGCGAGCTGCGCCTGAAGCAGGAGTTCTTCTTCACCGCCGCCTCGATCCGCGACCTGCTGCGCCGCCACCTGGCCGAGCACGACGGCCTGGAGTCGCTGCCGGCCAAGGTCGCGATCCAGCTCAACGACACCCACCCCGCCGTCGCCGGCGCCGAGCTGGTCCGCCTGCTGGTCGACGAGCACGGCCTGGCCTTCCACGAGGCCACCCAGCTGGCCCGCGGCTGCCTGCACTACACCAACCACACGCTGCTGCCAGAGGCCCTGGAGCGCTGGCCGGGCGCGCTCTTCGGCCGGGTCCTGCCGCGCCACCTGCAGATCGTCGAGCGCATCGACGAAAAGCATCGCGCCGAGCTCGCCGCCGCCGGCCGGCCGCGCCCCGAGTCGCTGCGCATCGTCGAGCCCTCCGGCGAGATCCGCATGGGCGAGCTGGCCTTCGTCATGGCGCGCCGCGTCAACGGCGTTTCGGCGCTGCACACCGAACTGATGAAGCAGACGGTGTTCCGCGCGCTGCACGAGGCCCACCCGGAGCGCATCGTCAACCAGACCAACGGCGTCACGCCGCGGCGCTGGCTCTACGGCTGCAACCTGCCGCTGCGGGCGCTGCTGACCGAGGCGATCGGCGACGCCTGGGTCGACGACCTGGAGCGCCTGGAGGAGATTCTGCCGCTGGTCGAGGACACCGGCTTCCGCGCGGCCTTCGCGCGCGCCAAACGGGCCAACAAGGTGCGCCTCGCCGCCTACGTCAAGGCGCGCACCGGCCAGACCATCGACCCCGACGCGCTGTTCGACGTCCACATCAAGCGGATCCACGAGTACAAGCGCCAGCTGCTCAACATCCTGGAGACGGCTGCGCTCGCCAACGCCATGCGCCGCACGCCGGAGGCCGACTGGACGCCGCGGGTCAAGATCTTCGGCGGCAAGGCCGCACCCGGATACGCCGACGCCAAGCTGATCATCAAGCTGATCAACGACGTCGGCGCGACGATCAACGCCGACCCGCGCCTCGCCGGCCGGCTGAGCGTGGTCTTCCCGGAGAACTACAACGTCTCCATGGCCGAGATCATGATCCCGGCCGCGGACCTGTCGGAGCAGATCTCGACCGCCGGCATGGAGGCCTCGGGCACGGGCAACATGAAGCTGGCGCTGAACGGCGCCCTGACCATCGGCACCCTGGACGGCGCCAACGTCGAGATCGGCGAGCGCGTCGGCGCCGAGAACATCTACGTCTTCGGCCTGAGCGCCGCCGAAGCGGCCGCCCACGCCCCCTTCCACGACGGCGCAGCCGCGATCGCCGACACGCCGGCGCTGGCCGAGGTCGTCCAGCAGCTCGGCAGCGGCCTCTTCTCGCCCGACGACCCCGGGCGCTACGCCGGCCTGGCCGAGCGGCTGCGCCGCGACGACCGCTACCTGGTGACTGCCGACTTCCAGGCCTATTTCGACGCCCAGCGCGCCGTCGACCTCGACTTCCGCGACACCGACGACTGGACCCGCCGCGCCGCCATCAACACCGCGCGCGCCGGCTGGTTCTCCTCCGACCGCACGATCCGCGGCTACGCCCGCGAGATGTGGCAGGTCGAGCCGGCGCTGCCAGCCGGCTGACGCGGAGAGTCAGCCCTGCCCGGCGAACAGCCGATCGAGGCTGCGCGCCAGGGTCGCGGCGTCGATCGGCTTGGACAGCAGGGTAACGGCGCCGACGCGCGACAGGCTGGCCGGGTCCAGGTCCTCGCCATAGCCGGTGCAGAGCAGCACCGGCTGGTGCAGGTCCTGGGCGCGCATCCACTCGATCAGCCCGGTGCCCGAGAGCTTCGGCATTCGGCGGTCGGTCAGCACGGCCTCGACCGCCTCACCCCCGGCGAGGGCGTGGCGGGCGCGCTCGCCGTCCTCGACCAACAGCGGCCGGTAGCCGAGCCGTTGCAGCATCTCCCCGAGGGCCTCGCGCAGCACGAGGTCGTCCTCGGCGACCAGGATGCGCTGGCCCCGGCCCCTGGGTAGCCGCCGACGCGCCGCCGAGGCCGCCGTGTCGGGGCCGGTTGCATCGCCGGGGGCAGGCGCCTCCCCCGGTACCGCCCCGGCGGCCGGCCACAGCAGCCGGACCGCCGTGCCCTGGCCCGGAGCGCTATCGACCAGGATCGCGCCGCCCTGCCCGAGGGCCTGGCCGAACGCGCAGGACAGCCCCAGGCCGCGGCCCCGCGCCGGCTCGCGGGTCGTGAAGAAGGGCTCGAAGGCGTGCTCCAGCACGGCTTCGGTCATGCCGGCGCCGCTGTCGCGCACGACCAGCTCCAGGAAGCGGCGCCCCGGATCGGGGGCGCCGGCCGCGACGAGCAGGCGCCTGCCGTCGGCCTGGCGCTGCAGGATCACCCGCGCCGGCTCGCCAAGCTTGCCAAGGCCCGGCAGCCGGCCGGGCTCCTCGGCCAGGCGCCAGCTTACCTCGAGCCGGCCGGCGCGGCCCTCCAGGGCCTCGGCGGCATTGGCGAGCAGTTGGCGCAGCACCTCGGCGAAGACCTGGGGCTCGGCTTCGACAGCAAGATCCTGGTCGCCCTCGACGTCCAGGGCCGTCCCGTCCGGAAGGCGCGGCCGCAGGGTCGCGCAGGCCTGCGCGACGACCGGGCCGACCGCCACCGCCTGGCCCGGCCTCCTGCCGGGGCGCGCGAAAGCCAGGGCCTCGTCGAGCCTGCGTTTGGCGCCCTCGGCCGCGAGCGCGATCTGCCCGGCGAAGCCGTGCGGCTGGCTGTCCTTCGGCAGGTCCTCGCGCAGGAAGCGAGCGAAGCCGAGGATCGAGGTGAGGGCGTTGTTCAGGTCGTGGGACAGGTCGCCGGCCAAGCGGCGCAGCGCTTCCAGGCGCTCGCTGCGCGCTTCGGCGCGGGAGATCAGTCCCCCCTCCGGGCCGGCCCCCTCGTTCTCGCCCCCGAGAAGCAGGCCGAGCAGCCCGCCGGTATCGGCCGCGGAGAGCGATAGCTGGAAAACCGGGGCCGGCGCGACCGCGCGCCCCAGCGCGACAGGGCCGCGCCAGTGGCCCTCGCGCAGGATCGCCGGCAGGGCCTCGCGCTCGATCAGGCGCCGCGACGCCCCGTCGAAGAGGCTCTCCCAGGGGCAGCCGACCGCGGCGTCGCCCGGTGGCACGCCCAGGCGCCGGCGCAGCGCCGGATTGAGGTAGGCGATCCGGCCCCGGCCGTCGCAGAGGAACAGCGGCTCCCGCAGGCCCTCGAGCGCCGCGGCCAAATCCTCGCCGTCCGGGCCGTCGGCCGCCGCGCGGCCCTCGGAAGCCTCGCGGTCTCCGGACTCCGGGACGTCGGTCTGCAACGGCCTGCCTCTCGAAGCGCCCCGGCTGGGAAAGCGAGGTCCGAGTCAAAGCCTGCACCCTCGCCCCGGCCGTTTCCAGCCCCGCGCTGGTCAACGGCAGGTAAAAAAAAGACGCTCCGGCGCCAATGGCGCCGAAGCGTTCAAGGAAGGGTTGTGCAGCGGTACGGCCCGGCGCTTGCTGGTGTCCGGGGCGGGCAATCGCTACCCTTGCCCGCAACCGTGATATGGGGTCGGCCCGGGCGCAGGCCAAGCCGTGCGCAATCGGCACGAGATGGAATCTGCAAGGCAAAGATGGCAAGACCGCGTCGTCTGGCGGCCGCCGGCGCGGCGAACTGGCAGAAAAAAACCGCGCAATAGACAGGGAAAGGAGCGATGGCCGCGCGGCCCGGCAAACGGCTGCCAATCGAGAACCTGGCTCGCCGGGCGCGCTTTGCTCGCGACTTGACCCTGCCGGCTCCGCCACGGGATAAGCCCGATACAGGGTCCTTCCGGAGTCGCCCCTTGCCGCCGTCCGCGCCGCGCCGCCTTCTCGCTCTCGCACTCGCCGCGGTCCTGTCGCTGGCGGCCTGCGGTGGCGCGGACAGGCCTGGGGCCACCGCCTCCGAGCCGCGCGCCGAGGCGATGCCGCTGATCTACACGCCGGCCCAGCAGGTGGCGCAGCGCTACGACTACGACGCCGCCGACGCGGCGACCCGGACCGGCGGCGAAGCCCTGGCGCGCGGCGACCTGGCCGAAGCGCGGCGGCGCTTCGAGGCGGCGATCGAAGACTGGCCGCTGTTCCGCGCGGCCTGGGAGGGCCTGGCCGAGACCGCCGAACGCCAGGACGACGCCGAGGCCGCCGCGCGCGCGCGCTTCTTTCTGGCCCGCTTCGACTGGGTCGCGGAGATCCATCCGCTGGCTGCCGCCCAGGCCTTCCGCAATCTCAGCGAAGGCCGGACCACCGACAGCGCGGTCGCGTCGCCGGCCTACCGCGAGCAGGCGGCCCGGCTGGTCGACTTCCTGCAGTCGGCAGACCTGGCGAACGTCGAGGCCGCCAACCGCGCCCAGCCCGGCGAGGATTTCGTGCAGCGCTATGGGATCTACGTCGCCGGACTGGTCGGCGTCGCCCTGATCGTCTCGCGGTTCAGCAGCCTGTTCTCCGACAGCGATTCCGGTTCCGACTGACCCCGGGCAACAATCGTCGTTGTTGCATTCCAGCAGGCCTTTCTTGTTAAGTTCCTCCATGTCCCTTGCAGCGATCGTTCGAGTCTGGCGCCAGGAGCGCGGGCTTTCCCAGCCGCAGCTCGCGAAGCTGGTCGGCGTCTCCCAGCAGGCGATCCAGCAGCTCGAGTCGGGCGACACCAGAACGCCTAGATATCTTGTCCGCCTGGCGCGCGAGATGGCCGCCGACCCTGAAGCGCTGCTCGACGGCCGGCTGGAGCCGGCAGGCGGCGGGCGCGCCGCGACTCCGCCCGGCGTCGCCGCGCCGCTGCCCAACGCCGGCGGGGCGGTGCCGACCAGCTTCGGCGCCCGCGACCTGCCGGTCTACGCCAGCGCCCAGGGCGGGCCGGAGGGCATGCTGGTCAGCTACGAACCGATCGAGTGGATCGAGCGGCCCTCGCCCCTGGCCGGCGTGCCCAGCGCCTTCGCGATGTACGTCGTCAACGACTCGATGGAGCCGCGCTATCGCCAGGGCGACCTGCTGCTGGTCCACCCGCAGCGGCCGGTCAGACGCGGCCAGGACGTGCTGGTGATCCGCGCATCGGACGACAGCCAGCACGCCGCCTACGTCAAGGAGCTGGTCGCGCTCGACGGCGCGCGGGTGCGCCTGCGCCAGCTCAACCCTCCCGGCGAGTTCGAGCTCGCGCGCGACCTGGTCGTCGGCCTGCACCTGGTGGTCGGCGTCTGGTACGGCGGCTAGCCTGGGCACGGACGCCCTTCAGGTGCGCAGCGCGATCCGCGGGTCGGTCATGCGGGCGACGCCCAGCAGGAAGCGCACGGGGCCCTCCGGCTCGGCGCAGTAGGGCAGCAGCAGGCGCTGGTATGGCACCTTCGCGCCGCTCGCCGGCCAGGTCATCAGGCCGTCGATGAAGACCGGCTCGGCTGACTCCAGGGCCCGGCTCAGGTCGGCCCGCAGGTTGGTGCCGGCGTCGGAATGCGCGAGCAGCTCGTCGACCGTCAGCCCGGTGATCTCGCGGCCGTAGATCAACCGGTAGGAGGTCCCTGCCAGACGCACCACGTAGCTGGCTTCCGCCTCGATGCGCTCGAGCAGGAACAGCATCGGCAGCAGGCGGGCCGGAAAGTCGGTCACGTCGATCAGGCTCTTCGACGGCAGCGCCTGCGCGCCCTTCTGGGCACGCCAGTGGGCGAGCACCCACTGCATGTCGTCGATCGCCTGGGGCGGGAGACTGAACTCGTTCATAGATCTGAAGTTATCCCGGCGGGCCGCGGAAGAATAGCCCGGTGGCTCGCTCCGGATCAATTGCGGTTTCGGAATACAACCGTCAGCTTCAGCATCGCCGGCGGAGCACAAGTGCGCGCTCGGAAGGAACAGGGAGAAGCACTTCTACGCGAAGCCGAGGTCGCCTGCCGCGACCTGGGCGCCGTAGCCGCTGAAGCGCGCCAAGGCCTGCTCGTGCCGCTCCGGCGTGTCGGCGGCGCAGGCATCGGTGACGCAGACCATGCGATAGCCGCGCGCGCAGCCCTGCCGCATGGTCTGCTCGACGCACTGGTCGGTCAGGAAGCCGGTGCACAGGACGGTCTCGACGCCGAGATTGCGCAGCAGGTAGTCGAAGCAGGTCGAGTTGAACAGGCAGGCCGAGGTCTTGGGCAGGACGATCTCGTCGGCGGCCGGTGCCACCGCCTCGACGACGCGGGCCTCCGCCGAGCCCTTGGCGATGAAGAAGCCCGAGAGCTTGTAGTCGAGGCTGCGGTCCCGGCCGTCGCGGGTCAGGTTCTCCATGACCGTGAAGATCACCTCGACGCCGGCGGCCCGGGCGCGCGCCTGCAGGTCCCGCAGCGTCGGCAGCACGAGCCCCCCGGCCCGCTCGTAGAAGGCCGGGCGCGGCGGGTGCTTGTCCGGGTCGAGCACGTAGTTCTGCACGTCGATCAGGAGCAGCGCCGTGCTGCGAGAGTCAAGGCGGCGGAGGTCCGAGCGGCCCGGCTTGAAGTCTCCGGTCATTTCACCTCCACCAGCGGCTCGTCGAGGCCGAACAGGCCCTTCGGCCGCCAGATCAGCACCAGGATCAGCGCGACCGCCACGACGACCTGGGTCATGCCGTAGAGCCCGAGCGACTCCTCGACGGGACGCAGGGCCTCGCTGCCCAGGCTGAAGGCGAGGGCGGCGAAGATCGCGCCCAGGATGCTGCCCTGGCCGCCGACGACGATCATCGCGACCAGGTTGAAGGCGAGCATCAGGCCGAAGGACTTGGGCGTCATCACGGCGACCACGTGCGGCAGCAGCGCGCCGCAGAAGCCGGCGACGCCGGCCCCCAGCACGAAGGCCGTGATCTTGAGGCCGACGGCGTCGATGCCGAAGCAGCGCGCCGCCATCTCGTTCTCGCGCACCGCCAGCATGGCGCGGCCGATCGAGGCATGCTTCAGCCGCCAGCAGCCGACCACGACGACCAGGGTCGCAAGCGCGATCAGCCACAGCTCGGCCGAGCGCGGCACGCCGGTCAGGCCCCGGCCGCCGCGGGTCAGGCCGTCGAGGTTGAGGGCCAGGCTCTGCACGATGATGATCAGCCCCAGGGTCGCGACCGCCAGGTAGTGGACCTTGAGGCGCAGCACGGAGGCGCCGACGAGGCGCGCCGCGGCGGCCGCGGCCAGCGCCGCGATCAGGGCGGCGACCGGCAGCGGCCACTCGATGCCGGAGAAGACCGCCGGCAGGTCGGGCATGGCGAAGGATTTGCGCGCCGCTGGATAGGTGAAGGCGATGGCGACGTAGGCGCCGAGCGTCATGAAGGCGGGATGGCCCAGGCTGAACAGCCCGGTGAAGCCGTTGGTCATGGTCAGGCTGACCGCCAGCATGACGTTGATCAAGGTCAGGGCGCCCAAGGTGCGGTGGTAGCCGCTGCCGAGCAGCTCGAGCAGGACGACCGTCCCGGCCAGCAGCAGAACCAGCAGGACCAGGGCCTGGCGCTGCGATAGGCGCCGGGAAAGCCGCCGGGCAAGCCGGGCCGGGGTCATGCGCGCTCCTCCTCCTCGCGGCCGAACAGGCCCTGGGGGCGCAGCAGAAGGATCAGGATCAGCAGGGCGAAGACGAAGGCGTCGCGATAGCCCGAGTACTCGGAGGGCATGAAGCCGACGAAGGCGACCTCGGCGAAGCCCAGGATGTAGCCGCCGAGGACCGCGCCAGGCACCGAGCCGACACCGCCGATGATCGTCGCGACGAAGGCCTTGAGGCCGGGCACGAAGCCCATCAGCGGATCGATCTGGCCGAACTTGCCGCCCCAGAACAGGCCCGCGATGGCGGCCAGCGCGCCGCCCAGGCCGAAGGCGGCGAGCACCGCGCGGTTGAGCGAGATGCCCATCAGCCGCGCCGCCACGGCGTTTTCCGAGACCGCGCGCATGGCGATGCCCAGGCGCGTGCGCTGCACGAAGAGCACGACCGCCCCGGCCAGCAGCAGGGTCGCCGCCGGGATCGCCAGGTCGATCACCGCGATGTTGACCGGGCCCAGGGCCAGGCGCTCGCGGAAGACGCTGGGAAAGCCGAAGTTGCGCGGCTGCGCGCCGAGGATCATCAGCCCGAGGTTCTGGATCGCCACCGAGGCCGAGAGCGTGACGATGAAGCCGGTGATCATCGGCGCGCCGCGCAGCGAGCGGAAGGCGAGACGCTCGATGACGCCGCCGGCCGCGAAGCCGCCGGCCATCACCAGCAGCGGCACGAAGGCCCAGGCGACCTCGCCGACCGCGACCAGCCCGAGCGTCGAGAAGGCACCGATCATCATCAGGTCGCCGTGGGCGAAGTTGACCAGGCGCACGACGCCGTAGATCAGCGAGAAGCCGATCGCGACCAGGGCGTAGAGGCTGCCCAGGGTCAGGCCGTTGACGAGCTGCTGCAGCAGGTAGCCGCTCATGCCGAGGCTCCCAGGTAGGCCTGGACGACGCCGGCGTCCTCGAGCAGCGCGCGGCCGGTCCCGGACATCACGATTCGCCCCTCCTCCATGACGAAGCCCTTGTGGGCGATCTCGAGCGCCAGCATGGCGTTCTGCTCGACGATGAGCATGGCGACGCCGCGCTCCCGGTTGAGCTCGACCAGCGTGTCGAAGATCCGCTCGGTGATCTGCGGCGCGAGGCCGAGCGAGGGCTCGTCGAGCAGCAGGACCTTCGGCTGGGCCATCAGCGCGCGGGCGACCGCCAGCATCATCTGCTCGCCGCCGGACAGGCCGCCGGCGTTGAGGCCGCGCCGCTCGCCCAGCACCGGGAAGAGGGCATAGGCCTCGCCGAGCAGCCGGCGCACCTCGGCCTCGTCGCGGTTCAGGTAGGCGCCGAGGCGCAGGTTCTCCTCGATGGTCAGCCGCGCGAAGACCTGGCGGCCCTCCGGGCAGTGGATCAGCCCGCCGGCGACCAGGGCCGCGGGCGTGCTCCGCGCAACGTCGAGCGTGCCGCTTTCGAGCTCCAGGGTGGCGCGGCCGCAGGCGATCGGCAGCAGGCCCGACAGCGCCATCAGGGTGGTCGTCTTGCCGGCGCCGTTGGCGCCGACCAGGGCGGCGATCTCGCCGGCGCCCAGCTCCAGGGTCAGGCCGTGCAGCACCCGGGTACGCCCGCGCACGACCTGCAGCTCCTCCAGCCTCAGCATGGCGCGCTCGCGGCGACGGCGGCGGGCTGGCGGCGGCGGCCGAGATAGACGGCGACGACGTCGGGGTCGCGCAGCACCTCCTCGGTCGGACCCTCGGCCAGGCGCTCGCCCTTGTGCAGCACGAGCAGGCGCCGGCACAGCCCGGCGACCATGCGCACGTTGTGCTCGACCAGGACGATGGTCAGGCCGTCGTCGGCGTTCAGCCGGGTGATCAGCGTCGAGAGGTCGGCCTTCTCGCGCTCGTTCATGCCGGCGGCCGGTTCGTCGAGCAGCAGCAGGCGCGGTTCGCTGGCGAGAGCGCGGGCGATCTCGACGCGTCGCCGATCGCCGTAGGACAGGGCGTCGGCGCGCTGCCGGGCGAGGTCGCCGAGGCCGGTGCGGGCCAGCACCGCCTCCGCCCGCTCGCGGATCGCCGCCTCGCTGCGCCTCAGGCGCGGGCCGCCGAAGAGGGCGTCGAAGAGGCCGGCGCCGTGACGGGCATGGGCGCCAGCCATGACGTTCTGCAGCACCGTCAGCTCCTCGAACAGGCGGATGTTCTGGAAGGTCCGGGTCATGCCGAGGCGCGCCCGGCGCTCGGGGCTGGCGCGGCTGATGTCCTGGCCGGCGAAGCGGATGCTGCCGGCGCCGCCGGCGAGCACGCCGCTCAGCAGGTTGAAGGCGGTGGTCTTGCCGGCGCCGTTCGGGCCGATCAGCCCCAGCAGGTCGCCCTCCGCGACCGAGAGCTCGAAGTCCCGGAGCGCGACGACGCCGCCGAAAGCGATGCCCAACCCCCGGGCCGCGAGCAGATCCGTCATGCCGGTCCCAGTGCCATGGCCTGTCCCAGTAGGTGGCGCGTGCCGACGGTCCCCCCGACCGGCCCGACTTGGACAATATCGGACATAATTGCATCCACAAGCCTGGATGTACAAAATCGTTCGTGCTAGGAGCCGCCTCACGCAACCCCACCTGTGCACCATGGACAAGAGCAGCATGAGCGAAGCCGATCTCGCGCCGGGCGAGCCGGTCGAGGGGCCGTCGCCGGCGCCCCTGCTGGGACCCGACGAGCCCGCGCCCTTCGCCGCCGAGAACCTCGAGGGGCGCAGCCGGATCCTGCTGGTCTGCGAGCACGGCGGCCGGCGCTTCCCGGCACGGCTCGGCCCGCTGGAGCTGGCGCCCGAGCACCGGGAGGCGCACTTCGTCTGGGACATCGGCGCCCTGGCTCTGGCGCGCCACCTGTCCGGGGCTCTCGACGCGCCGCTGCTGCACCAGCGCTACTCGCGGCTGCTCTGCGACCCCAACCGCCGCCCCGACGTGCCGAGCTATATCCCGGAGACCGGCGAGGGCCTGCCGGTGCCGGGCAACCAGGGCCTGAGCGAGGCCGAACGACGCCAGCGCACCGACGAGATCTGGCGGCCCTTCCACGACGGCGTCACGGGGGTGCTCGACCGCCGCTGCGCCGAAGGCCGGACGCAGGCGCTGGTCACGATCCACAGCTTCACGCCGGCGTTCCACGGCGTCGCACGACCCTGGGAGGCCGGCGTGCTCTACGACCGCGACCCGGCGCTCTCGCCCGCCCTCTTCGAGGTGCTGCACGACCGCTTCGGCGACCTGATCGGCCGCAACGAGCCCTACGCCGTCGGGCCCGAGACCGACTACACGATCCCGGTCCACGGCGAGCAGCGCGGCCTGCCCTGCGTCGAGATCGAGGTGCGCAACGACCTGCTGCGCGACGACGCGGGCACCCTGCGCTGGTCAGGTATCCTGGAGGGCGCGCTCCGCGAGGCCTGCGCGCGCGTCGGCATCGAGGTCGACCCCGACGCGGCGGACGGCCGGTGAAGCAGGTCGCGCCGGTCCGGAACTGGCCGCTGACGCCGGCCGTCACCGCAATCCTGGTCATCGACCTGCAGCGAAGCCAGGCGCTGCCCGAGCGGCTCGCCGCGGCGCCGGAGCTCGCCGCGGCGCTGCAGGGGCGCCTGCTGCCGGCCGTGGCGCGGCTGGTGGCGGGCGCACGCGCCGCCGGCTGCGAGATCCTCTACACGGTGACCGAGGCACTGACCCTGGACGGCCGCGAACGCGGCCTCGACCACAAGCTCGCGGGCACCCTGGTGCCGAACGGCTCGCCGCTCGCCGAGACCCTGCCGGAGACCGGGCGGCAGGAGGACGACCTGCTTCTGCGCCGGACCTCCTCGGGCGTCTTCACGGCGACCAACCTGGACTACCTGCTGCGCAACCTCGGCGTCCGCAACCTGGTGGTCGCCGGCCTGGCGACCGACCAGGCCGTCGACATGGCGGTGCGCGACGGCGCCGACCTCGGCTACTACCTGGTCTGCGCGGCCGACGCCTGCGCCGCCGGCACCGAGGCGCAGCACGCCCAGTCCCTGAGGGCCTTCGGCGGCTACTGCCGGGTGCAGACGGTCGAGGAGATTCTGGCGGACATCGCGGCGGCCGCCTGACCGGGCGACGTCGCCGGGACCGGCATGAGAAAAGGCCCCGCAGCGGACTGCGGGGCCTTTTTTCGTCCTGCCGGCGTCGCGCCCGCGGGTCACTCCGGCCGCCAGATCTCCTCGACGGCGAACTTGCCGCCCTGCACCGAGATGATCGAGATCGGCTTGGGCGGCACCATGGTGTCGCGGGTGTAGGAGATCTCGCCGGTGACGGCGGTGAAGCCGCGCGTCTCCTCCAGGGCGTCGCGGATCGCCGAGGGCTCGGCCGAGCCGGCCCGCTCGATCGCGTCGACGACCAGCATCAGGGCGTCGTAGCCGAGCGGCGCGAAGGCATTCTCCGGCTCGACGCCGTACTCCTTCTCGTAGGCGGCGATGAAGTCCGTGACCTCCTTGCGGTCGTCGCCCCGGTAGGTGTGGGTCGAGAAGTAGACGTCGTTGGCCAGCTCCGGCCCCGGCGTCGTCGCGACCAGGTCGGTGTCGAAGCCGTCGCCCGAGACGACCGGCAGCTCGAGCCCGGCCTCGCGGATCTGCTTGACCGAGAGGCCCGCCTCGGTCGGGATCGCCGAGACGAAGACGGCGTCCGGCGCCGGGTCCGCCGACTTCAGGCGCGCGATCTGGGCCGAGAAGTCGGTGTCGCCGATCATGAAGGAGTCCTCGGAGACGATCTCGCCGCCGCGCTCGACGAAGCGCTCGATGAAGAACTTGCTGAGCGCCTTGGTGAAGTCCATCGACTGGTCGGTCCAGACCGCGGCCTTGCGGAGCCCGAGCTTGTCGTAGGCGTAGTCGGCGATCGCGTAGGACTGGTCGTCGTCGCCGAAGGGCGTCATGAACATGTGGTCGCCGACCCAGGCCGGCAGCTCCGGATGGGTCGCCCCGGAGGTGACGAAGGGGATGCCCTCCTCCTGGAACAGGGGGGCCGCGGCCATCACGAAGGTCGTGTCGGACATGCCGATCCCGGCGACCACGCCGTCCGACAGCACGCGCTGTGCCGCCTTGGCCGTCTCCTGCTGGTCGGTGCGCGTGTCGATCGCCACGACCTCGATCTGCCGGCCGAGCACGCCACCGGCCTCGTTGACCTGCTTGGCCGCGAGCTCCGCGCCGCGCAGCGAGGGGCCGTCGAGCGAGGACATGCCGCCGGTCACGTTGTAGAGGGCGCCGATCTTGATCGGCTCCTGGGCGGAGGCGCCGCCCGTCGCAGCGAGCCCCAGCCCGAGGCCGGCGGCCAGCGCGAGTGCGAGTGTCTTGGAAAGTCCCGTCATGTCATCTCCCCGTTGTTCGCTGCCAGGGGCGCCACCCCATTCTTCCGGGAGCGACCGCCGCTGCTTCCATCACCGTTACCTGGCCGGAAGGCTAGCCGAGCCGGGCGTAGAGTCAACAGTATCGTACATTTTCGTCTTGAGGGATTGCAGATGTACCAATAGGTTCTTCGGCGTCGGCGGTCCGGCTTTGCCCGCCGCCGGGCCGCTCGAAGAGCCATCGCAACCCAACGGACGGATCGCACGTGGAGGTCGACAGGGACCGCAGCTTGGCCGGGGCACTGAAAGCCGCCTACGCCGAGCTCGGCAAGCAGGAGAAGAGCGTGGCGCGGGCGATCCTCAAGGATTACCCCGTCTCGGCGCTGTCCACCGTGGCCGCCCTGGCCGACAGCGCCGGCGTCAGCACCGCCACCGTGCTGCGCCTGGTCAACCGGCTCGGGCACGAGACCTACGGGCAGTTCCAAGAGGCCGTGAAGCGCGACCTCAACACGCTGCTGCAAGGCCCCTCGGACCGCTTCGACCCGGCGCCGGGCGCACCGGGCAGCTTCGCCCAGGCCACCTTCGCCCAGGTCGGCGGGAACCTGAAGGAGGGCGCGCGCGGCGTCCTGGAGGCCGACTTCCAGGATGTCGTCGAGCTGCTCGCCGATCCGCGGCGCACGACCTACTGCATCGGCGGCCGCTATTCGCGCTACGTCGCCGGCCTGTTCGCCGACTACCTCGGGGTGCTGCGCGACAAGGTCCACCTGGCCGACGGCCAGCCGGACGGCTGGTCGCGGCTGCTGGTGGACATGGATTCGCGGTCGACCGTCGTCGTCTTCGACATCCGGCGCTACCAGCGCACCGTCCGCCGCTTCGCCGCCCTGGCCAAGCAGCGCGGCGCCCGGCTGGTCGTGGTCACCGACGTCTGGGCCGACCGGGCGACCTTCGAGGCCGACTACACCTTCCAGCTGCCGACCGCCTCGCCCTCGCTGATGGACAGCTTCGCCGCACCGCTGGTCCTGGCCGAGAGCCTGATCGGCGCGCTCGCGATCCGGCTCAAGGACTCGCTCAAGGAGCGCCTGGCGCTGTGCGAGGAGCTGGACTGCGTCGAGACCAACCTCAACCTCGCCTGGCCCGGCATCCCCAAGGACGGCCCCCTCGAGCACGCCCTGACGCACGACCCCCTCGCCCGCAGTACCAAGAAAGACGAGACATGACGCCGAACCGCTCCCAGAACGCCGAGTCCCAGAATGCCCGGCCCCAGGGCGCCCGCCCCGACACCGACCTGATCATGGTCTGCACGCCCGACATCGCCGGCCAGCTGCGCGGCAAGGCGATGCCCCGGCGCGCCATCGAGAGGCGGCGGGAGATCGGAGTCGGCTGGACGCCGACCAACGTCATGATCACCGCCTTCGGCCCGATCGCGCCGAGCCCCTGGGGTGCGCTCGGCGACCTGATGCTGCGGCCCGACTTCTCCAGCGAGGTCGACCTCGCGCTGCCCGACTGGGGCCTCGACGAGTCCTTCGTGCTGGGCGACCTGCTGACCCTGGACGGCGCACCCTGGGAATGCTGCCTGCGCGGCCAGCTGGCGCGCGCCCTGGAGCGCCTGGAGCGCGATCACGGCCTCCGGCTGATCGCCAGCTTCGAGCACGAGTTCCACTACTCGGACGCCGAGGCGCAGCCGGGCCTGGGCTACGCGCTGCGCGCTCTGCGCCGGCTCGGCGCCTTCCCGAACCGCCTGATGGCGGTGCTGGACAGGGCGGGCCTGGAGCTCGACACCTTCATGCCGGAGTACGGCCCCGGCCAGTGCGAGGTCACCGTCGCGCCGCAGCCCGGCCTGCGCGCCGCCGACGAGGCCTCGATCCTGCGCGAGCTGACCCGCGCCACGGCGCGCGGCCTGGGCGCACGCGCCAGCTTCGCGCCGATCCTCGACCCGAACGGCGTCGGCAACGGCGTCCACGTCCACTTCAGCCTGCAGGACCGCGAGGGCCGCCCGCTGTCCCACGACCCGGCGGCGCCCGAGGGCGTCTCGAAACCCGCCGCCGCCTTCCTGGGCGGGATCGTGCGGCGCCTGCCGGAGATGGTCGCGCTGACCGCCCCCGGCGTGCCCTCCTACCTGCGCCTGACGCCGAACCGCTGGAGCGCCGCCTTCAACAACCTGGGCAGCCAGGACCGGGAGGCCTCGCTGCGCATCTGCCCGGTGTTCGGCACCGGCCTCTCGGCCGAGCAGCACGCCGGCCGCTTCAACTTCGAGTACCGCGCCGCCGACGCCGCCGCCAGCCCGCACCTGGTGCTCGCCGCCATCGTCAACGCCGGCCTCGAGGGCCTCGACGAGGGGCTGCCGCTGCCGACGGTGACGACCCAGAACCTCGCCGAGCTCGAGCCCGACGCGCTGGCCGCGCTCGGCCGCGAGCGCCTGCCGACCAGCCTCGCCGCCGCCCTCGACCGCCTCGAGGCCGGGACCTGGGCGACCCGTGCCTTCGGCGAGGTCCTGGTCGAGGCCTACCGGCGCCACAAGCGCGCCGAGATCGACCTGATGAAGGAGCTCTCCCCCGAAGAGCTTTGCGCCCGCTACGCGCTGGCCTACTGAGGCGGCGCGGGGGGTGTCGCGTCGGGCGCTGCAACGTTCCTCGACGACGCTCGGGGCGAAGCGGACGGTGCGAGCGGCATGCGTCTACTTCCCTAACACGTCTAGGCACTTAGGGGGTCTTGAACCGGCCCGCCGCCTCACCAATATCGCTTCTGCGGCCGCCGCCTGATGGGGCGGCCCGGGTTCCAGGTGGAACCGCGGTTTGTCATCGCTTTGCGGAGGATGTCGAGCCATGCAGGCAAGCGAAGCTTTCGCCGAATCCCAGGCCGCTCCCGCGCTTTTGGCGGGCGCGCCCGATCTCTTCCTCGATCCGCAGTCCGAGCACGTCAGCCTGGGCGGCCGCATCGTCGGCCAGGCCGTCACCCTCGGCCGTCGCGTCCAGTTCTTCTCGGACCAGACCTGGCTCGCCGAGCTGGACGGCCGGATTTTCGACGACCTGGAGGCGATACGCCGCGCCTTGAAGCGCGCCCTCTCGCCGCGGATCGGCGCTCCCGGCCTCGCGGGGGCCGGGCCGCGGGCGAGGTGAGCCGCGCGCTGGAGGGCGTCCGATGCCGAGGCCGCTCCCTTGCGATTCGGCCCGCCCGGCCGCTGCGAGACGGCTGACACGCGGTCCTGCAGCCGCCGGGCCCGAGGCCCTGCGCAGCGACGGCCGACATCGCTCGAGACAGGGAGCCGGCATGGCCGCGGGCCGGTCCAGAGAGCCGGACTGGCTGGCCGCCGCCGGTCTCGCCGCTTGGCTGATCGCGCCGGCTCCCTTTTTCTGGGCGCCGCCCTTCTGGGTGGTGGTGCTTTCATCCCGCTGACCGGTCGCCACGAGCCGGGGCCGGTCGAGGTTCACGTCTTGCTTCGCAAGGAGGAGAAGGAGCCATGGAACTGAACAGCCTGATTCCCTGGAATCGCAAGACCGAGATCGGTCGCGCCGTCGAGGAGCACCCGCTGGCGAGCTTCCAGCGCGAGATGGACCGCTTCTTCGACGAGGTCTGGCGGCGCTGGGACCTGGCGCCCTCGGGCGGCAACCGCTTCGGCTGGACGCCCAGCACCGACGTCGCAGAGAACGACGCGGCTGTGGAGATGACCATGGAGTTGCCCGGTCTCGACGAGAAGGACGTCGAGGTCACGCTCGAGGGCGATCGCCTGATCGTCCAAGGCGAGAAACGCCAGGACCGCCAACAGGAGGAGGCCGGCACCGGCTGGCTGGTGAGCGAGCGGCGCTGGGGCCGGTTTCAGCGCGTGATGCCCCTGCCGCCCCACGTCGACCGCGACAAGGTCGCGGCCAGCTTCCAGGACGGCGTGCTCAAGGTGACGCTGCCCAAGACCGAGGAGGCGCGCCGCGAGACCCGGCGCATCGAGGTCCGCAAGGGGAAGGCCGCACAGCGCGCCGCGTGAGCGGCCTTCGGGAGCCGGCGGGCCGCGGGCCTCGCCGGCGCCCCTTCCCGAGCGGCCCGCAACGCCTTCGCCCAGGGAGGTGCAGCCATGCGCTTCGACCCCGGCAACCTGACGAGACATCGCAACAGAGGCGACCACGACCCAGACATCGACCGGCTGCTGGTGCTCGGCGGCACCGTCGCCGGCGCCTTCTTCCTCGCCTCGCTGGCGCCGCCGCCCCTGGCCTGGGCGATCTTCGGCGGCCTGCTGCAGTGGGCGGCGCTCGGGAGCCTGCTCGCCGCAGCCCTGCTGCGCGAGCCGGTCTGGGCGCCCCAGGTCACCCTCTGGGACCAAGCAGCGGCGCTGCTCCTGCTCGCCCTGGCGATCGACCTCGCCCTCGACCCCCAGGCGGTCGCCGACCAGCTGGCCGCTCTGCAGCAGGCCGGCGTGGCGGCGCCCTAGGATCGTCCCGGGCGACGCGCAACGTCGCGCCCGGGCGGCTCAGAGGCTTTTCGGAAATGGGGGAAATGGTGCCCAGGGGCGGGCCGTCTATCCGTCGCTAGGTCAACAGGTTAGGGCCCGG